>JAFIEG010000156.1 GCA_020832665.1 Pararhodobacter sp.
ATAAGGGTCATCCTCTGAGAGTTTTACCCTCTCGGAAACCCGGGGCGGTTCAGTTGATGACGGTCCAGCCTTCGAGTCCGCGGCAAGAGTCGTACTGCACGATCCGCAGCGCATCGCGATCAGTCGGAAACTGCGCGCGAACGTCTACGGCCGTTGCATCCCAGACGAGCCCCCCTTCAGCATTTATTGTTCGTCCCGGTACCGAATAGGTATTGTCCTCGTCACGAATGACGAGCGACGGCGGAACGCAGGCAAGCAGGTCGACAGGATAGTTACCGAGTTCCGCGGCCTCGGCTCTCAGCCGCTCGTAGATTGCAATGTCATGCGCCATATCGCCTTCGACAATCAGAACGCGGCCGCCGTTCGCGTCCGGATTTGGCTCTAGGTCCCAATTCTGAAGATTGAGCCCCTGCGCAGTGTCAGCGACGAAATGCGCAAGATTGGCCTTCATGCGAAGGCAGCGCCGTAACCGCCGGGGGCGTAATTTTTCGCGGGCGAGACCCGCGTCCCAGTCCGCAATTGAGGCGCGCACATACTGGTCCACGCCGTCCGCAACGACAATTCGCTCTGGTGGGTAAACTGCACGCAAAATGTCGATCTCGTTGGACGGCCAGTCCTGCCCTTCATCGACAAAAACGACATCCCATGCGAACGCATCGGCTTGCGCTTCGACGATTTCAGCGAGGTCTTCAGGTGAAACTGCGCCGCTCCGGAGATAGTCGAGAAGCGCCTCTTTGTGCTTCTCGTAGTTCTCCAAAAAGGCGTCATCGCTTCCGATGATCCCCAATTCACGCATCAGGCGCCCGATGAAAGCATGCACGGTATCGATGCTGATACCGCCCTTTTCAAGCTGCCGCGGTACACCGAGAAGCGCCATCGTACGACGCATATCTGCGACGAGTGCCTTGTTATAGGTGAGGATGAGCGAGCGCATGCCGCTGTTGTCATAAGCGCGGTATGCCATCTGAAGCAGGATAACGGTCTTGCCGACACCGCCCCTGCCTCGAATAACGATCTGTCGTTCGCCAAGATCGTCGAGCCACGCTTCCGGCAGCGCCGCCTTCACAATGCGGTCCATTCGCCGCCGATCAATGGGCGTTGGTTCAAGTGTCTTTAGAACATGTGCTTCTGGCGACAGGATAGCATCGAACTTATCATCCGGCCCGAAGCTGATCGTCACATAGCGGTCTCTCATGAGGGGTTGAGAAATCTGACCAATGATATTCAGTATCTTCTCGAAGCTTGCATCGATACCGAATGAATTGTGCGGACGATCTGGAAGGTCGGCCTCGCGTAAACCCGAAAAGAAGATCATATCCTGAATGTATGGGGGCGAGAAACCGGCTCGCTCAAGATAGGTCTTGAGTTCAAAAACCTGCTTGAATGCTTTTTCCGTAACGCATTCCCATCCTCTCGGGTATTTCACGGAAGCGACCTTGTCATTGAATTTGACGCCGGTCGCATCGTGGGACTTGACCTCTATCGCGAGCGCAAAGCTCCGCACCGAAGCGGCGCGTGGAACGAAGGGATCGCCGTTCTTGGGATAGAACCGGTTCTCGACGTCGAAAGAGCGTGGCTCGGAGAAATGTCCGACCACGAAAACATCGATATCTTCATACTGCTGACCATAGAGTTTAAGACTAACGAAGATTTTGACATGGTCATCCGGATGCTGGCTGAGGTCGGGCCACACAGCCAGGATTTGCTTACGAAGATGCAGCGCCGCTTCGTATTCCTGTCCTTCATTTGCGCCTGCCAGTTCGATCAATTCTTGCTCACAATCCCAACTGCCGCAAAACCCTCCGGCTGACAGCCGGAAGATTTCCGCGGACTTCAAGTTCATTCTCGACAATAACCCGATACTCTGTGCCGCTATCCCTCAAGTCCGCGACACGTGCGTCCGCCGGATGGCCGGTCGTTAGAGGTCCCGAGAGGGCAATGACATACTTCTTGCCACCCGTCTCGACGAGGACAGGCGCCTCCAGGGTCTTGCCGGAACCATAGGAGACGGTACTCCCTGCCGAAAAACTCAATTCGTCCTCGCAACGTCGACGGAGATCATTCAGGAGCAGTTCGGTAGAGTTTCGCAGTCGTTGCTCGTCAAAGCCCTGACGCTGGCCAGACAAAAGATACTCAAGGAGTTCGACACCGACATGCCGGTCAAGAAGCCGGTGCTCAAGTTTATTCTTGAAGCTCCTCAAGCAGCGATAGCAGGAGCCGTCGCAACCCTCCGGGCAATTCTTCAGAAGGTAAAGCGCCCGCTGGAATAGTTCGAGGCCACGCCCTGCAATCTGTGTTGCGAACCCCGCCCCCCCTGGCAGCGTATCGTAGAGAAAAATCTCGACCTCCTTGCCTGATTTTCCGCCGATTGTCAGGGCCGGACGAAACTCGGCCATCAATTCGCCCGGCTCCACCTCAAGCAGTTGGCATGCGGCCTTTGCAAGCGCTTCACTGGCAGTCCGCAGCGCTACCTGAGTCGAATAGTGGACAGGCCGCAATTCGATGGGTTTTTCAACACGCATCGAAAACAGGGCAATGTCGGTGATGAAATCGGTGCCCAGGACAAGGTGGCGGGAGGGGTTCATCCCGTCACACATTTGCTTGTCGTCGGCGTCGGGATAGGGCTTTCGATGGGGCCCCGCGAGGCTTGGCGTGGGTGTCGAACTCGCCTCGATGCGGCCGCACTTCACGCAGTATGTATATCCGTCGTCTTGCGGTCCGGTGTTGGAGACCAGAAGATGCTCGCGCGTGCTCAGGCTCCGGATGCGGTCGTTGGCTGGAAGCCAGCCTGCACTGTCACCAGGCGTACCCATCGTCAGTTTGGCGCGAGTGGCATAGCTCGTCTCCGGAATTTCGTCCGGCGATGTCACTTCACCTTCAAACACGGGATGGGCAAATCCGGGCGGACGCAACCAGTAGCGTGCGGGGCCGAAGGTCCCGCTTTCACCGCAGGCCTCGCAGTCGGCCGTATCTTTCCGGATCACCTCGCCCTGTTCGTAGGTTCTCGCATAGCCGCATTCCGAACACTCCATGTAAAGGCGCCGGGATTGCCAGGCTTCATAGCGATCATCTTTCATGACCGAGTAGATCGCCCCGGAGGTATAGCATTTGCCGGAAATCCAGACCTGTTTGCCGGGAGCGTATTGCGAAAGGGCCACGGGAAGGCCTTGGGACGGCGCGAACTTCATGATGTGGCGATAAGGAGTCGAGCGATCTCTATCGAAGACATGGAATGTCGCGACATCCGTCGGGAACGCGTAGCGCGGCAGTTTCCCGCAGTAGAGAAGCCGGTCGAGGAGCTTGTTCGGCTGCGAGCCCTGCTGTGGTCGTTCCTCACCTTCCTCAGCGGCCTCTTCGTCTCCTCCGCCATCTTCATCTTCGTCACTATCGTCCGAAGCGTCCGACGCGATCGCTTCATCAACGGCCTTCAGGCAATCATCTACGAAGCTGCCCAGCAACTCGGCCTTGTCGTCATCAGACAGATCGGAGGGCAGCCAGGAAGCGATGCGGCCTCTCAAACGGTTTTCGTTTCCGGCGAGCCAGGATGCGAAGTCGTCACGATTCAATACGGAATCCGGGCGGCGGAAAGCCGATACGCTCCCAAGAACCGAGAACAGGTCATGAGGCTGGGTGGCGTCAACGACGGGAAGGCGTTCCTGGTGGTAATTTTGAAGCAGGAACGCACGGATATGGCGACGGGCAATCTCCGGATTATCGAGCGTTAGTTTCGGGTCGATGACGCTGCCGCGGATCATCTCGTCCGGTCTGGAAAAATAGTGTTCGTCGTGACTGTCCGCGCTTCCAAACGCCAGGACGGTTGCGACGGCATTGCCGCGGCGACCGGCTCGGCCGGCGCGCTGCTGATAGTTGGCGCGACTGGGCGGCATGTTTCGGAGCGCGACGCCGGAAAGTGCGCCGAGATCGATACCGACCTCCATCGTCGTTGTACTTGAAAGTATATCGATGGCAGCGGACCGCGAACCTGATCCGGTGCCCGCGATTGCGATGTCCTGAAAGAGGAGTTCGTTTTCTTCCGCTTTTGAGAAGACGTCCTCATTCTGGGGTGCGTTTAGTTGCGCCGTGTGTTCGGCAGCAATGAGTGCCATCGGTTGACGGGGTGGGTCAGCGAGCGCTTCGGTCACAGGTTTCCGGTAGAAGCCCTTACGTGCCTGGAAAACGGCATCGGTATCCGGATCGAGTGCGTTTACACTTGTGCTACCGCAGTCGAGACATGCTGCATGGCCGGGAATTGGGCGGTGGACAGACTTGCAACTGTTGCAGTGAACCCATTCACCGTCGAACTGGAGCGATAACTCGCTTCCGTTGAGGTAGCGATTGCCCCCCGCATTCGAGCTTGTAAACTTCGACAACAGCACGGGATGCCAGTGATCCCAGAAGGTCTTTCTCGCATTTTTGTCGGTGATGACCTTGTTGACGGCGTCGATTGTCGACTTCGGCTTGCGGGAACGGATTCTGTACCCTTCGGAGGCACTTCCATCGATCCAGGTTCCGGGCGAGTGCGTCAGACAAAATCCCGTCCAGCAACGCATCCAGAAGCGCGCCAGGGCGAGCTTGGCCTCATCGTCTTCGGCAATCCCGGGAACTGGAGGCAGCCCTGTGACGTCGCCACGATTGCCATCGCGCTCTCGCAACGAGGCAAGCGCCAATGCTTCCATGCCGTAGAACCTGTCAGAGAGCGTCGTAAGCATGCTGCTAAGGAGCGCCTCGGGTGGCCTTTTGGCTCGCAAACCCATCAAGAGTTGAAGGAGTTTCATCGGATCTTCATGGTCGTTGGCGTCAATTGCCTTCTCGACCATTTCCTCGGCTTCGATAAAGTTCTCGTTGAAATGAAGTTCCGGACGAAGGCGCACATTGAGTTCGTGAGAGGCGATCAACACCCCGAGGAACAGATCGTCCAAATTCAGAAACGGGCCGAGTGCCGGTTGATCCTGAAGCCACTTGAAGCCGGCGATAATGAGAGGCCGAAGAGAATCCCGTTCGGAGAACATTTGTACGTTTGGTGCCAGGCGCGCCGCGACTTGCCGCGAGTCCGAAAACGCGAGAACCTTTCTTCCCCTTAACGGGGCGAAAGCCGTCGCCTCCTGTGGTCCTGGTGGCTGAATCTGGATTTGACGGGTCAGCAAGGCCTGAAAGGGCTGGTCACCTTTCGTCTGGTGATCTTGAACATAGCTGCGGCCGAAGCGCGCCGTCTTGCCGCATACAGCACAAGGCACAAATTTGCCGGGGGGCTCCGGGTTGCCGCCGCCTTCGTCATCATCATCATGACTGTCCGCGAGGCGGCCTTGGCGTAGATACACGGTCCGCATGCGGGGGCCGAGCTTATGGGCATTGAGTTGACCTGTTTCCAGGTCATAGCCTGCCGGCTCTGCTGCATCATCGTGCGCCGGGTCTTCGAGAAGAAGATCAAGCGGTTCGAGAGGAACGGACTCGCCGCCGGCCATCCTAAGCGCCTCTCCGGGCTCCGCCCAAAGGTCGGACGGCTCGTCAACGTCGTCCGTGTAGGCGCGGGCATAGGCTGTACCGCAGTTCCGACATGTGAACAGTTCTAGTACGCGGGCGCCGCATCCACATTGGTCCATCGGTTGCGAGTACATCTTTCCGCAGATGCCCCCACGTTCATCGCCAAAGATTTCGGTGCATTCTGGGTCCATACAGACCCACAGCCCCGGTAGGCCGCGAAAAAAGTTATGGACGCGACATGGCAGGAGCCCCGGCAATCCGGGCGCAGGCCGGGCAACGCTTCCGAGTGCCATCAGGACGGTCACGGCCTCATCAGCCAGTCGCTCCGAGACGCCATCACTGAACAGGAAGGAGCCGAGTTCGGCGATAGGTTTCGCCTCTTCCATCGTTGCGTTGACAAGACGACCCATCGGCCCGAAATCCTTCAGAGCCTCATAGAGTGCATGTTCTACGGACTCCGATGCCGACGTACCGCGATAGTCGAGCAGCGTCCGCACCGCCTCGATCCGGCCCTCCTCTGAATCTGCGTCGTAGAATGTTTGCAGTTGAACCGCGGCAAGCATCTCGGCATCCTTCTGTGAACCGGACTCATCGTTCGGCTTGAGGTCAAGAGACCCTTTCACCGGTACGAACGTTTCCGCGGGGACACCCGTAAGTTGCGCACCGAACTCTGGTGCGTATTCGTGGTCGCTGAAGCTGGCCGTGGCGCAAATGACCTGAAGTCGCTCGTCCGGAATACCGAGACGATCCCGAAGCCTGCGTAGCAAGAGGCCAACCTCGGCACCAGCTGCGCCGCGATAAAGGTGGGCTTCGTCCAGGACTACAAGGAACGTCTCTTCAGGGTTCTTTTCGAGCCACTCGCGCGTTTTATCGAAGATCGGCCGCTCGATGGGCCGCATCAGCATGTATTCCAGCATCGAGTAGTTGGTCACCAAAAGGTCTGGAGGAGCAATCTGAACTTCGTGACGTGTCAGGAGTTCCGAGTCGTCCGGAAGCGTCACGGCGCGCACAAATTCGCCTGTGCGCCTATCCTGCCAGCCCGAACCCTTCCGTCCGAACCACGCTGCCAGATCAGGCTTTGCCGGCCACTTCCCTCTTTCCTTTAGGGCCCTGAGTAGGGTCTCGGCTTCCGCTTTTTCGTCTGCATCGTCACTTTCCGTTCGCCGGAGTACGTCGACATAAAAATCGTCGAAAGACTGGAGCCTTTGCGAGTCTTTTTTGGCGGTACGAACACCGGCATAAGGCGTCCGGCTTGTGTATCGGGCAAACCGGGGCGGCCGTCCGCACCACGACTTGAATGTATCAACAAAGCGCGGGTCACCAAGCAAGGCACGTAGGCGGCCCAATTGGTCGTTCACGAGCGCGTTCATGGGATACATGATCAAAGCCCGCATCGCAGGCTCTTCCGCGAAAGCTGTCGGTCTTTCGTTGGCTTCCCTTGCGAATTTACCAAGGATCGGCAGCAAGAAGGACTCCGTCTTGCCAGAACCCGTGCCGGTCATGATGACGAGGTTCTTTCCGTCGACGAGGCTTCCCTTCAGCGACTCTCCCTGATGACGATAAGGCGGGTCGTATATCAGCTTGGGTAACTCGCCTTCCTGCGCACTGATTCTATTGAAGAGCTCCAAAGCCGCCTCCGGAAGACCGGCCATGGAACCGAAGGCATCGCCGGACTGATACTTCGGCGTAGACTCAAGATAAGGTACGCGATGTATCACGCCATCGCGGTCGAGAAGCCGTTGCCGCTGGGCTATGAGCGAAGGCGCGCTAATGTGATAAGTGGCCTCGATGTAATCCTTCAGCGACGCATGCAGATTTTCGATTGTTTGCTTGATCGTTTGCATCAGGTGCTCCTCACTTCACCCGTGTCATCTTCGCGCACGAGCCACGAATTTGTTCGTAGAAATTCTTCTTCCTCGCCTATCTCGGCCGCAGGTATCTCATAGGCAAACAGGCTTTTTTCGCCTGGACATTTCTGTCCAACAACCATGAGGCGTCTCTCGGCCCAAAGCGGCAGCGGAGAGAAAAAGTCGAGACGGCAAACATTCCCAAGATGGGTAATCCGGTATCGCTGCGGTCGGCCGTTTTCCTGATCAATCGCCATCTGTAGGTGCCATGCCGCATCGCATGCCCGCCAACGATAGGTGCTTAGGGGAAGATCAACCACACGGAAAAGTAGACCCGCCTGGAGTTCGGCAAAGCACCAAATCGGCGCACCAAATTCCTGTGGCCGTCGCGAAACGAAAGTACCGCTTTGACTTTTTGGTGTCGTCCACCGCCCTCGATAGTAAGTGGGTCGGGTTTCTGGATCGATGATTTCAAGGCCTGTGATCGGTGCGCAGGTTGGCTCCGATGCCAACCGCTGTATGGCTTTTTCCAGGTGCGCGCTTGCGGTTTGCGTCTTCGGCGCTTTTAGCCACGCACTTTCCGGGAGACGCGCAAGGCCCTCGGATGCCAGAAGTTCCGCGAGATCCTCTCCGGATTGCGGCTCGATGTAACGGGTGTTCTTGCTATGCACGACGCGCATGCCGAGGGGTTCAGGCAAGATGGAATCGTGGTCTGGAACAATGCCGGTCAGAAACACGCTCCCGCTCTTTCGTTCAACAAACGCAGGTGGAGCGGCAAAAACCCATGTCCCTTTAGCATCGGTGTCTGCTGTCGTGACGTCCGATAGCTCCAGGAGATCACCGGCAACAATTAATTCATCTGTCAGAACCTCGATCCGCGAAGAAAGGTCCTCAAGATCATGAAGATTCGAGAGACTTTCGACAATGGCAACTCGCAGCGCTGTTCTTGAGCAAGGGCAGAGCATCCCTGCTGTCCTTCGCAGCAATGCAGCGAGAAACGCATCATCTACGGCACCCTCATGCGGCGCAATACCTAGGGCGGACCGGCATTGTGCGATAACTTCCTGACGTGAGATTTCAGCTATCATGCGTTCACCTCTGGGATGAGGGACGGGGAACCGTCCTCATCTTCCATTCTGCTAAGCACCGCCAGTCGTGCGCCCCGGACGAGAGCTTGATGCGCGCGGGCGCGGCGGATCAGTTCCGGTAGACCTTCCAAATACCTTTGCTGTAGAGCGTAGGGACGGAAGGCCAGAGCAATTGCGAAACGGCATAGCTTCTGGTCCGATGAAATCCCATAACGTGCCGCCGTTTCCGAATACCAGGACAACAACGCGCCGTGGCCACCGGAAGCTGATGGAGCGTGCAGACGGATTGCACTAGCGAATCCGCTCTTCTGGGCCACGAGTGACTGGAGCCGATCCAGATGTTCTGTTGCATCTGGAGCCTTGGATAGCTTGGCCTCGGCGCGCGCCCAGTCCCAACCTGCCATGATACCGACGAAACCATGCATAAGGGTATCGGTTACTTGGCGACGCCGCGCAACGGCGAGGTTGCCCTCGACCCTTGCCTTGTGCCAATATCTCAAAACGCGCAGCAGCTTGATAATAGCTTGCGGAGACTCGGAAATATGGCCATGGTTTGGCTGGACACCCAGTCCTTGCAATCCTTGTCCTGTCAGGCCGGTGCTAACTACGACCGCATCCCGGTTTTTTCCCGCCCTCGCGATGAACAGGCCGCCAGGTGCTTCAACCGGCACGCCGCCGAGGACTTCTGTGACGTCCAATTTCCGGAAAGAACGCGGTCGCTCCATCTCGCAGAAGTAACACTGCCTCTCGACGTCTTCGTCGCTGGTTTCGTCAACGAGCCTGACTGAGACGCCGTCCCCGCTTTGCCTCAGAACCCATCTTAGAGGGCGAACATTGTGCTCAAAACGCAAAACAAACCGCCCGAGATCACCTCCATCTAGTTCGAGAAGTCCTGTCGTCGCTTCAAGATATCGCCATTCGCATTTTTCTCGCTTCAGGAAGTCGAAGAACCGCCTTTTCCAGGTATCTGGTGTAACCGGAAGTTTGAGAGGTCCGCAGACCCGTCTCTCAAAGATCGCTTCTTCTTTGGCATCCTGAAGAATTACACGCGGCGTAACTTGCCGACTTGGTGGACCATAAACCGCCAAATCAAATTCGTTTTCCCATAGCGTGTTTAACGCAGCATCAAAGGGGTCGCTGGTTGCAATAAGACCGGCATGTGCGGCGGTGCCAGGCATCCAGGGCTCTGGCTCGCGCACGCGAAGTTCCAGGAAGCCTTCATGAGGTGGCTGGCGCTCTGCATTCTGACTCCTCCGTTGCGCACGGACTGTGAGAACGTGCTGGCCCGGTGGCAATTCCGACAACTGTACAAAGGTCGGCGATCCAGGGCCACGGGCGTCGAGTGTCAGTGAGTCTTTGCCATTGAGCCCGATTTCATATGTTTCCACTTCGTGGTCCGGCATTATTCCGAAACACGGCTTTTCTGTCGTTAGCCATTCGCTTCGGCCCTCTCCGTCCCATTGACGACCCGGGAATCCAGCAGGCCAGACACGAATGGTGCGCGCTAGTTCGAGGCCCCTTGCCTTTAGCCATTGCGCGTAGAATTCGGTGAGCGCAGTTGGCACGGCCATCCGTATTGCATTGACGCCGGGGCAGTTAACCTGGCAGGGCTTCATCCCCTCCAGCAGTTGCTCAAGTGGCTCTTTTGTTACGACAATGTATTCGAAACCGGGGCGGACGATGCGTCCCCCGATTTCCCGCGCGATACCGTCGCGACCAATCCGAAACAGCCAATATGGCCCATCGCTCATGCGGCATTCGCTCTCAAGAAGATGCGTGAGCGTGCCGTTTTGTTTCTCAAAACCAACAAGGGGTTTGTCCGGGTCAGGCCATTGCTTGAGCAAGGCCTGTCTGCGGCCTGACAGAAGCCAACCCGGAGGCTTTTTGGTGGAAGTGCCATTCAGGGTGCATCGCGTGTTTCTAAGAAACTGCCTTACGTCCTGGCTAAATGCAGCAATATCCTTGAAACTCGGAATGTCGATCTGCAAATTCCAGTGATCCTCTCCCTTATAGTGTAGCCGCAGGTCGGGGCGAATATCGGGGCGCTGCAGCTTCTCGGTTGCGCGGCCACCTTCTGCTGTAACCCTAGCCGAACGTGGTCCAGAGCCCTTGCCAAGGCCCGAAAAGCGATCAGACACCACGCGGCTGGTCTCATTTAGCCAGCCCCTGGCGTTGCGGATGGATTCAAGATCATGAACGATCCGTTCAAGCGTAGCCGGCAATAGAGGCTCTTCACTCGGGGCGTCGTCCTTCTGCTGCAGAAGAGCCAAAACCATTCGCCCGACAAGTTCTTCCTGTTGAAGAAACTGCTCGAAACGCGTGGACGCATCATAGGCGTTGGCTGCGATCATCCGGCCGATGGCGGCAGGCTCGATATCATCGAGACGTGCAATCTGGAAACGAAGCATGTAGAGCGTCCGCGCGAACTGACGTTGAAGGTATCGCGGAAGGACGGCATGAGTAATCGGCCAGGCGATAATACTGAAATGCGATGCCCATGGCCCGGACGGTTTGAAGCCGTTGTAGTCTTTTCGGAAGCGCGAAAACCATGCGGACACACGATAGCGGTCACGGCTGTCCCAACCCGGAGTTACCTGCTCGAAGGATTGCCAGTACTCGCCGCCTTCGTATGTGTAACCGCGTTCGGCCGCATAGATCGTCCAGAGGAGCCAGTGCGGTGCCAGGCGTGCGCCACTGACTAGCCGCGCGCGCAACTGCCGAGTCATATCTTCGATTTCAGCATCACTCAGGCCATGCTCAAGCGCAAAGAGTGGCAAGCCAGAAGACGCACGACGTTCAGCGAGCGCCTCGAAATGGCGCTCCATTCGCTCCTGCCATTGATCGAGAGGAACGGCCATCGACAACTACGCTTTCGTTGCGGTTTTCCGGAAGGACGCGGAGGAAGCTGCTTTGGAACGAAGAGCGCGGCTTTGACTGCCAAAGAGAGAAACAAGATCGTCGGTTGTCCACGCGCTGAATTCTGGCCGCCTTTTCGCGCGGGGCTTCATCCAGCGTTCGATGCCCTGCTCAGCAATCTCTTTGGCTGAAAGGAGCGTGCTGGTATCAGGTTCGCCCTGTCCTGTGCGTAAGAGCGAAGTGGCGTTCTCTGCCAGCTGCGCAATAAACACTTCACGCTTTACACCGTGCCTCAGCATATCCTCTTTGAATCCGAGTGCTGACAAGGCGGCGCGCGTGGTTCGTAAGCGCCAATTCGGACCCTGTCCATAGCGATGTTGATCAGCGTATGTATGGTCATTGTCGCGAAGATAATTTCGAAGTTCGACAAAAAGACGGTCGGGGATGTGAAAATGGCCCCAGCCCCCAGTGTAACCAATCGACTCCAGGTACTGTGTACCATCAAGCTTTAGGCGGTTGTAGACCGATGATCGCCCCATCGAGGACGACGTCGTCACAGCAAGCAAGCGCGCCTTCTTGTCCTTCCCTGAGATAATTCCCGTTGTGTCGCCATAGGCCGCCGCGAAGTCGTCATAAAGATCACGGCTTTTAAGGAGACATGCAATAAGTTTACCGCCCAGCAATGTGTTATAGGGCGGGATCGCCCCTAGTACATACGCATCCATGATGTTGACGAGACGTGCGCTGCGGTCTTTGGAGGTCCAACCGATAAGTTTGTCCCTGACGGCAAGGTTGAACACGGGATCACCAATTGCAATGAGCCCCATGAGCTTACCGTTGCTCGCGTCCCATACGACATACCGAAGTCGTCGCCCAAAGCCGTTGGAAACCGGCACTGACCAGGTAAGCGAAGCCAGTCGAAAGAGGTCGCCGCTGGTTGTCCCGGAAGAAACGCGCTCAATGACAGGCGAAATTCGGTCCGGGTCGACATCCCGGCCCGATGCAAAGTAGGGAAGAAGGCCTTCTGCCTTGTTTTCGATGAATGTACTATTTTCTTTGAGACGGTCTTCACGTTGTACGCGATGAAGCGCGCGAACAATATCCTTCCCCTCACCTTCTATGGTGAGTTCGCCGCTCTCGGATTTCGTAAAGCCGATACTCTGGAGATGCCTGCGCAGCTTGCGTTTTAGGTTCGCTTCTCGCGAGGAAATGCTAACAATTGAATGTATTTTATCGGACAATTTCGCTGCTCCCCAGTCTCTTGTCGGGTCTAGCAGATCGTTCCGGCGTCCGCCCCCCAAATTCGTCAACAAATCGGTACCATTTTTGTCACATCTAGTGCTTCATTGGAAGGTTTTTCTCTTGATAACAGCGCTTTGCGTATCGATCTTACGGCATCGCACACCCTGCTTCGCCGGAGCCGTCCGTCACCCCTCACTTGCTGGAGGGGGGTGCGGCGGCGGAGGTGAGGCAGGGTAAATGCGCCCGCCCTGTTTCGCTGGTGGGCTCCTGAGCCCTTCATTTTCTTTGACAGAAAAGCATTTGAAGCGTCCATGGCACCGTAAACTGACTTCTCTCAAAGAGACCAGTGGCACGCTCTTTAAAAATATGGCATTATAGGTGCCGTGGACACCGAAAGATCGCAGAACCTGAAGAAAGTCCTTGAAGCAGTGCCCGCCGGGTATCTGGTTGATGCCGCCTGGCTCACCGCCCATGGCGTCGCCTACGAGACCTTCCGCGACTACGTCAAGCGCGGCTGGCTGGAGCGCATCCATCGCGGCGTCTTCCGCCGCCCCGCGCCGAACGCAACCAAAGCCAACACCCTCGATTGGAAGACCTGCATTCTGTCGATGCAGCATATCATGGGTTACGATGTCCATGTCGGCGGCACGACCGCGCTCAGCGAGCAGGGCTATGATCACTATCTGCGCATGGGCAGCAACGCGCCTGTCTGGGTCTATGGCGATGCCATCCCGAGTTGGCTGACCAAACTGCCGCTGAACGCCCCGGTCGAAACCCGCAGCACTTCGCTCTTTGCCGACCCGTCGCTAGGCCTCACCAAGGACGATACGGACGCGGCAAACACCCTGCCATGGGACTGGAAACTCAGGATGTCGGCTCCTGAACGGGCGATCATGGAGGCCATGGACGAACTGCCGGACCATGCAAGCTTCCACAATCTCGACATGGTGTTCGAAAGCCTGACGACGCTGCGCCCGCGAACGCTGTCAGCGCTGCTGCATAGCTGCAAGAAGATCAAGGTGACGCGCCTGTTCTTCGTCTTTGCCGACCGGCACAACCACCCATGGCGCAAGCGCCTCGACCCCGAAGAATTCAACCTCGGCAGCGGTGACCGCGCGCTGGTCAAAGGCGGCAGGATACACCCGCGCTACCGGATCATGGTGCCGGAGGAATTCGTGAAGACGGGGATCGATGATGGCGCGTGATCTCTACGATGCACAGGTCGAGCTTCTGGTGCGCGTGCTGCCGCATGTGGCTGGCGAAGACGTCTTTGCACTCAAGGGCGGCACGGCGATCAATCTGTTCTACCGTGATCTGCCGCGCCTGTCGGTCGATATCGATCTGACCTACCTGCCGGTCAAGGACCGCACCGAGAGCCTTGCCGAGATCAACGTCGCGATGGACCGTATCGCTGCCGCTGCTGAAGGCGGTATCAGAGGAGTCAAAACGCGGCGCATCGCCGGTGGCGGCGGCAACGCAACACGGATTCAAGTTTGGCTTGGCAGCACGGCGGTCAAAATCGAAACATCTCCGGTCACGCGTGGCGTCGTTCACGAGCCAGAAGTGCGGCCTGTGGCCGAAGCCGTGGAAGAGGCTTACGGCTTTGCCGAAATCCAGATCGTATCGTTCGAGGATTTATTTGGTGGCAAGCTTCATGCCGCCCTTGACCGCCAGCATCCACGCGACCTGTTCGACGTGAAGTTGCTCTACGAATATGAAGGGCTGACCGAAACGCTCTTCCGAACCTTTTTGGTCTATATCGCCAGTTCACCACGCCCGGCGCATGAGTTGCTGAATCCGAACCTGATCGATCTGGACAGGCCGTTTGCACAGGAATTCGAAGGGATGACCCGGTCGCCGGTCAGCCTTGCGGAGCTGGCCGATACCCGCGCGCGCCTGGTGAAGGACATTCAGGCGCGCCTCGATGAACGGGCGCGAACATTTCTGGTTGGGTTGCATGATGCAGCACCGGATTTCGAGGTCATCGGCGTGCCGCAAGCGGCCACGCTTCCTGCGGTGCGCTGGAAGCTTCTGAACCTGCAAAAGCTGATCGCCGAAAACCCGCGCAAACATGCCGAGCAACGCGCAGCGCTGGAGAGTATCTTCGATTGAGCACACGATACGCGTCGGATGCGCTCACCCCTCTCCACCATCGCCGGATCTGCGCCGCCGGGCGCGTCCGCGCCCGCTGCGCCCATAGTCGCGGCTGTTCTTGTTTTCGCGATCAAGGCCACGCGGCACCAGTTGTCCCTCGGAGCCGTCGCCGCGCCCGTCATCCTTTCGTCCCTTGCGTGCGGCTTCGAGGAACTTCTCCGTCAGGCTGCGCGCCTTTTCCTTCTCGTGCTGCCGATCCTTCGTGGGTTTCGATTTCAGCCATTGCGCCGCTTCCGATGTGTGCCGGTTCTTGGCCTTGTAGGCCACATCGCGCCGCCCGCGCGGCCGCAGCTCAAGTGCGATGGCAGGCATGTGTTCATGCCCGCGCCGGGCGGTGGTCCGTGCATCGCGCCTGCGGGCTGCTTCCAGTGATCGCAGCTCGCGCTTTTCAACCTTGTCGAGGGCGCGAATGCGCCGGTTCATCTCGATCAGTTGCATCTGGTGGCGCTGCGCAAGCGTGTCGCTTTGTTCCGCCTGACGCCTGAGCAGTGCTGCCTTGCGCGCAAAAAAATCCGCATGGCGCTGCCGGTCGCGATAGCGGTGGAGCTTCTTCATGATCAGGTTCACACCGGTCACCCGCCCGAGAAAGGCAGCCAGTCCGGTTGGCTTGTTCTTTTGCCGCTCGCGGCGCAGCGCGCGCATTCCAGCCAGGAATTCCTGTTTCAGATCGGCGCGCGCCACGGCCTGCCGATGCCGCAGCGAGGCAAGATCACGCGCCTGCCGGTGGTGAAGATCACGGCGCTCTTGCTGCAACGCATCCCGCCGGGCTTGCTGCTTTTCCTTCAGTTCGCCCTCGCGCTCGGCGCGGGCCTGCGCCAGGGCAAAAGCCTCGATGGCCTTTCGGTGCTCGGCGATCTGTTGGCGCGCCTCTTCGACATCGGGCAGCGAATCCGGCGGATAGTCATGCGCAAGGAAGGCGCGAATATCCTTGGTGCGGATCGTTCGGTCATCGATCATGCGCGGCAGCGCATTGACGCCGCCATAGGCGTCCACCAGCACATAGGGGCGGTTGCCGGTTGCCAGCACATAGCCCAGATCGCCCAGCGCATTGACGAAGGCGCGCGGTGAATCGCTGGCCCGCCAGGCATGGGTGATTTCGAGAATGCGATCTTCCTTGCTCAGGCCGCTGTCTTGTTCCAGCCAGCGATCATAGAGCGATTTCGGGCGCGCGGCGCGATCAGCCCCATGGTCCATGCCTTCGGGCAGGACGATGGAATGGTCGCGGGCAAACTGGCGGGTGACCATCATCAGCTTGTGCCGGTCGAAGGGCTGATGGATCGCACGCTCCTTGTCGAGATCGATACGCGACCAGACGACATGGCAGTGCTCGCGCCCGTTCTTGACGTGGAACACGACGGCGCGCGGCTGGCCGCTCAATCCCAGCGTCTCTTCGACGCGCGTGATGTAGTCATCATATTGCGCGCGGCTCATTGGCCCGTAGCGCGGATCGGGATTGATGGACAGGCTGTAGAGATAGTTCTGGCATCGTGTCAGTGCATCGGCCTGCAACTGCCATTCGGCGAACGCGCCATGCAGATCATCGGCCACCGCCCCGCGCAGATCGGCAATCTCGACCTGCTCGTTGTCATAGCCATTGAGCAGATGGGTGGCGAGGTCCTGACCGGAGCCGCGCTGCGAGGCTTTCGGGATCATGGCTCAGGCTCCCTCTGACGGGGGCCACGCCCCAGAGCCTCGAAACAGGCGGTGCGGATTTCGGTGAGCTGGCGCTGCATGTCGGCAAGGACGGCCTGACTTTGCGGATCGGGCGATGCGGCGCCGAGTGCGCGCAGCGTGTCGTTGAGCCGGGCACAGGCCCCGACAAGCCGCGCCACTTCCGCTGCCTCGACCGGCGGGCGCCGCGACTGTCTGGACGGATCGATATTGAAGATGGATTTGGTGATGAAGGCATTGGCGCTCATGCCGGATGCGGCAACGCGCCGTGCGAACTCGTCGCCCAGCCCCTTGGGCGGGCGGTATGAGATCGGCGCGTCGCGCTTGCGCTTTTCCCTGTCCGGCATGACCTCGTGCTCCATAGCCTTTCCTTCATCACCTCTATCGCGGCAGTGCTGATGCTGGAGCGGCCAGCACCGCCAATGTCGTTTCCGTCCCGCGCCTCCAGGATCGCGCTATCCTGGCCGCCGGGTGTCCAGAGGGAGATGCGGATTGTCTCCTTCTGGTCGATGGGTGCCCCGAGGGAGAGCGAGTTCTCCTTCGGGTCCCGGGTGTCCAGAGGGGAGGGAAGTCCCTTCTGGCGCGGGTCCTGGCGGCGCACGGCCAGGGCGTGATGCAACGGCGAAACGTTGCCTTGCCGGATGAAGGTTCGATGCCTGCAATCCGGCAACCGACGTGCCAGGCGGTGCGCGTTCGAATAGAGCGCGAACGGCCCCGGCACGTCCCCGAGGGGGGTCCGCGGGGGACTGGGAAGGTCCCCCCGGCAAGG
>JAFIEG010000085.1 GCA_020832665.1 Pararhodobacter sp.
TTTTGCTGCCAGCCTGACCCCCACGCCTGACCCACATCCCCCCCGGCCCAGTCTTTGCGGCCCGACACTCCCGCGCCCCCGGGGGGGCGGCATTCGGTTATTCCGGACAATTGCTGCCGGGCGCGAATCGGGCGGCGTGCCGGGCAAGGGGCGCAGCAGGGCCGCACGGCGCCCGGGGCATTTGCGTGCCGATCACACCGAACTGCCAGCCGATCGACCCGGCGCCCGGGCATCAAATGCATCGGACCGCCCCGTTCAGGAGCGGCCCGGCTGTCTCGGTTCGGATGGTGCGGGCGCCGTCATCCGGGCGCACCGCCAGGCAGGATCACTTGATCTTGCCTTCCTTGTATTCGACATGCTTGCGCGCGACCGGGTCGAACTTGCGGATGCTCATCTTCTCGGTCATCGTGCGCGCGTTCTTCTTGGTCACATAGAAATGGCCGGTGCCCGCCGTCGAGTTCAGGCGGATCTTGATTGTGGTCGGCTTAGCCATGGCTCGTCTCCTGAACGGGGCCTCGTGTCGGATGAAGGGGCGGGCCGCGCGTCATCCTTCGCCCGTGAATTCACTGAAACCCGCCTTTTACGCATGCACCGGCCCGTGTCAAGCCGAAGCATCAGGCTGGCGGGCAGGCAAATGAGGCCAGGCTCAGTAGGCGTTGCGCGTGGTGATCAGGGCCCAGGGCGTGCGCAGCAGGATCTTGATGTCGAACCAGATTGACCAATGCTCGATATAGTAGAGATCATGCTCGATGCGCCGGCGCAGCTTTTCGGGCGAGTTCAACTCGCCCCGCCAGCCCTTGACCTGCGCCCAGCCGGTAATTCCGGGCTTGATCTTGTGGCGAGCCGAATAGGCGGCGATCACCTGGTCATAAATCATGTCGCCGGTACGCGCCGAGGTCGCATGCGGGCGCGGGCCAACCAGTGAAAGTGCGCCGCCCAGCACGTTGAACAGCTGCGGCAGCTCGTCGAGCGAGCTGCGCCGCAGCACCCGGCCCACCGCGGTGACACGATCGTCATCGCGGCGCACGGCGTTCACCGCCGATGCGTCGCAGCGATCGGCATGCATCGAACGGAATTTCCACACCCAGACCGGGCGATTGTTGAAACCGTGCCGTTTTTGCCGAAACAGCACCGGGCCTGGCGAGTTCAGCCGCACCGCCAGTGCGCAGGCCAGCATAACCGGCGCCAGCAACACGATGGCCAGGCTGGCAACGACCAGATCGAAGCCGCGCTTGATGGCAGCGTCCCAGCCATGGATGGGGCGGCGGTAAAGGTCGATCAGCTCAAGCCCGCCCATCCGCGAGCGCCGCTTGCGCACCAGTTCGGGGATATCGGCATCCAGCATCACCCGCAGATCGACCGGCAGCACCGACAGCCTTGTGGCAAGCTCCATCAGCCGCCGATGCGAAACGCGGCGCAGCGCGATCACCACGGTGTCGATCTCGGCCTTGCGCGCCATGGCGATCAGGTCATCGAGCCTGCCGCCCTTGTGCCGCCCGGCAACCACCGTCGGCGAGCGCGCATCGCGCCGGTCGTCGAAGAAGCCGCAAAAGCGGCGCCCGCGATGGTGGTCGCGCTCGATCTCGCGAATGACCGGCACCACTTCGTCGGCACCCCCGACAATGGCGATGCGGTGCTCCAGCGCGCCGGTCTTGGCCAGCCGCCGGATGCGCAGGCTCGTCGCCAGGCGCAGCCCGGCGGCGAGGGGTAGAGCGATGGCGGCGGCGAGCGCCAGTGGGCTTGCCGCTGCCGGGTCACCTGCAAGCACCGCCTGCGCCAAGGCTGCCGCGCCAAGCGTTAGCGCCAGCCCCACCACCAGCACGCCCAGGCTGCGCCGGGCCGAACGCAGCGTGCGGAAACCGTAACCGCCCAGCGCCCGCATCACCGCCGCCACCCATAGCGCCACGCCCCCGCCGAACATGAGCGCCACCGACGGCACCATCGCCGATGCCGGAACAGGGGTGAGCAGTAGCACGGCCGCAAGCACGATCAGGAGCACGGTCATTTCCAGCAAGGCCAGCGCCAACCCGATCACATGCGGGCGGATGCGCGGCCGATCGAGCTGCTGGCCCAGCGACAGCGCCTGCCCCGCCGGGCGCGCGGCGATGGCACGCAAGGTGCCGGGCGCAGGCGCCTGTCGCGGGGCGGCGAAAGGGCTGCGGCGTTGCTTTTCCTGGCGAATGGCGGGCAAGGCAGGCACCTGTATCCAACAAAAGTAAACGACCATTGGGGCGCCCCATTTGGCATGCGGCACCCATCATGGCCGGAATACCCCGCGCCCGGGGCGGCGCTGCGGCCAAATTGTGGCATAATTCCGTTGTTGTCGGCGCCAGGGCAGGCTGCGCACATGCCTCGCCCCTCGCCCCTGACAGGCCGAACGGGCGTTCGCTTCTCTTGAAGAACAATATGCGCGGATGGCCTGTAAGCCGGATTCTGTTCAGGGGCGCTTTGCCCCCTCGACGGCCATTCATCTGGCCCTGCCGTTGCCGGCAAGGTCTTGCTGCCAACCCGGGCCCCCGGGCTGAGACTTCCCTGCGGCGGTATCGCTGCCACCCCGAAGGATGGCGCCGACCTGCCCGCGCGGGGCCCCTATTCGGCATTGCTCCCGGTGGGGCTTGCCGTGCCGGTCCTGTTGCCAGTCCCGCGGTGGGCTCTTACCCCACCGTTTCACCCTTGCCGCCCGGCCCGAAGACCGGATGGCGGTCTGATCTCTGTGGCGCTTTCCCTCGGGTTTCCCCGGCCGGGCGTTACCCGGCACCGTTGCCTCATGGAGTCCGGACTTTCCTCGAGCCTTGCAGCCCGCGACCGTCCGGCCATCCGCGCCCTGTGCAGATAGAGGCTTGTGCCACCCCGGTCAACGCCCCTGCGCACCGACATGAGCGGGAAAACGGGCCCTCAAAGGCCCGCCCACGCGCGTTCGAACGCGCGCGGCCCCGCCGCCGACCGCGAGCGCCTGGCGCTGCCCGCTGGCGCGAAACGACACCACCCCATTCATCGGCAGGCGAACGAAACCCGCCAGAGGCAAACCGGGCCCATCACGCTTCGCTCACCGCCCATTCGCGCAGTCGCGCCACATAGCGCGCCAGCGTGTCGATCTCGAGATTAACCTGATCGCCCGGTCGCACCGCGCCCCAATTCGTCACTTGCTTGGTGTGCGGTATCAGATTGACTCCGAACTCACGGCCCGAGACCTCGTTCACGGTCAACGAGGTGCCGTTGAGCGCCACCGAACCCTTGGGCGCGATGAAGCCCGCCAGCCCGGCCGGCGCGCGAAAGGTCAGCCGCGTGCTATCGCCCTCGTCGCGCGCTTCCACCACCTCGGCCAGCCCGTCGACATGGCCCGAGACGATATGCCCGCCCAGTTCGTCGCCCACCTTCAGCGCGCGCTCGAGATTGATCGCGCGCCCCTCGGCCCAGCCGCCCAGATTGGTCTTCGACAGCGTCTCGGCCGAGACATCGACCTCGAACCAGTCGGCGCCCAGCGCCACCACCGTCAGGCAGACGCCATCGCAGGCGATCGAGGCGCCGATATCGATGCTCGCGGTGTCATAACCGGTGGCGATGCGCGCGCGCAGATCGCCGCGCCGCTCCAGCGCGCCAATGCGCCCGATATCGGTGATGATGCCGGTAAACAAATCCACTCTCCTTGCTGCCAGGCGCCCGTCCACGCGCCCGATGCGCGCACGCCCTGACCCATGATATTGGCCGTAACGAGGCCAATCGCTGCATCGGCGAGATATCGCCGCCGGGATTTTGCTTCAAGTTTGGCTCCCTATCTGGCATTGTTGTCCATATAATAAAAGGGGCATAGGCCCCGGGACGAACGGGCAGAGGTTTCAGGCATGGTACGGTTGACCGGCGATGGCCGGCGTTTTTTGTTTCTGCAAGGGCCGCACGGGCCGTACTTCGCCCGACTTGGCAGATTGTTGCGCAGCGCTGGCGCCGAAGTGTGGCGCGTGGGCTTCAACCGCGGCGATCAGTTCTTCTGGCCCCACAAGGGCTTCATCCCCTTCACACAGCCGCAGGAAAGCTGGCCCGGCTTCGTTGCCGAACTGTTCGAACGCCACGCCATCACCGATCTGGTGGTCTATGGCGATACTCGTTTCATCCATGCCGAGGCCGTGGCCGAGGCGCGCCGCCGCGGCGTCTGCATACATGTCTTCGAAGAGGGCTATTTGCGTCCGTGGTGGGTGACCTATGAGCGCGGCGGCTCGAACGGCAATTCGCGGTTGATGACGCTGGGCATCGACGACATGCGCAAGGCACTGAAAAACTGCGACACCGATCTGATCGACGCCCCTGCGCATTGGGGCGACATGCGCCAGCATGTGTTCTATGGCGCCCTTTACCACGCCCTGGTGATGCTGGCCAATCGTGGCTACCGGGGGTTCAGGCCGCATCGCGCCCTCACCGTGCGCGAGGAATTCGGGCTCTATTTGCGCCGGCTTGTGTCGATGCCGCTGCACGCGCTGGAACGGCGCCTGGCCACATGGCGCATTCGCACCGGCGGCTTCCCCTATCACCTGGCGCTGCTGCAGCTCGAGCATGATTCGAGCTTTCGCGACCATAGCCCCTTCAACACGATGACCGAGTTCGTCGAGGTCTGCATCGAGGGCTTCGCGCAGGGGGCACCACGTCATCACCACCTGGTGTTCAAGGCCCATCCGCTGGAAGACGGACGCACAAGGCTCAAGCAGGACATCGAGCGCCTGGCGCAGGCGCATGGCATTGAAGGGCGAGTGCATTTCGTGCGCGGCGGCAAGCTGGCGGGGTTGCTCAACCATGCGCGCTCGGCGGTGACGATCAATTCCACCGCCGCGCAGCAGGCGCTGTGGCGGGGCATGCCGCTGAAGGTCTTCGGTAGCGCCGTCTATGACAAGCCCGAATTCGTCTCGACACAGAAGCTGCCCGAATTCTTCGCCGCTCCCACGCGCCCCAACCGCCGCGCCTATCGCGATTACCGCCGTTTCCTGCTGGAAACCTCGCAACTGCCGGGGGGTTACTATTCCGCCGCCGGTCGGCGTCAACTCCTGCGTCAGGTCGTCGATCTTATGCTGGCCCCGCAAGACCCCTATACCGCGCTCATTCAGGGGATAGCGGCGCCAAGGCAACAGTTGCGCCTGGTAAATTGACAAACTGACAGCAAGTCGTAGTTGGCACTTGGAAAAATGCCATTCTCTGGCTATAGTTGTTGAAAAAATACCAGAGGCAGAAGAACAGAGGCAAGTCCGGAAGGAGCCCGAGCAGTGTCTGCAGGATCGTATCGCAGCGCCAGCCTGCTGGCGCTGGCTGTGTTGGCCGTTGGTCTGGGCGCCTGCACCGTGCCGCGCCCCGGCCCGACCATGAACGAAATCTTCGCTGGATCGGTACTGCGCGAGGGCAACGCCTATATCGTGGCTGTCGGCGACCGGGTGAACCGGGCCGCGAATGTCACCCCCGCGCTGGGTTTTTCCGACGATCTGCGCCGCGCCCGGCTTCTGGGCGGCGACACCATCCGCGTCGGCGACGAAATCACCGTGACGGTATTCGAGAATGTCCCCGAGGGGCTGCTGACAACCACGGAAACCGCCGGCGCCCGGCTCGAGCAGATCCAGGTCGATCAGCAGGGCTACATTTATGTTCCCTTCGCCGGACGCATACGCGCCGCGGGCCAGTCCCCTGAGGGGCTGCGCTCGACCATTGCCCGCCAACTCGACGAGCAGACCCCGGATCCGCAGGTCTATGTCAGCCGCACTGGCGGCGACGGCGCCTCGGTCTCGCTGGTCGGCCGGCTGGGCGCGCAGGGCGTGTATCCGATCGAACGGCCCACGCGCTCGCTCACCGCGATGATCGCCCGCGCCGGTGGCGTCACCGTGCCGCCCCAGGTGGCACAGGTTACCGTCACGCGCGGCTCGATCTCCGACCGGGTGTGGCTGGAAGACCTGTTCCGTCATCCCGAACTGGACATCGCCTTGCGCGGTGGCGACCGCGTATTGATCCAGGAAGATACGCGCAGCTTCTCGGTTCTGGGCGCCACCGGCGCGCAAAGCCAGATCCCCTTCGACACGCCGACCATCTCTGCCGTCGAGGCGCTGGCCCGTGTCGGCGGGCTCGACGCCACGCGCGCCGACCCGACGGGCGTGTTCGTTTTCCGCAATGAACCCGAGCGGATTGCGCGATCGGTGCTGGGAATGCCCGAACTTGTCGGCGATCAGCGCGTCGTCTATGTGCTGGACCTGACCGCACCGAACGGTATGTTCATGGCGCGCGATTTCAAGATCCGCGATGGCGATACCGTCTATGTCACCGAGGCCGCGGCAGTGCAATGGAACCGCCTGATCTCGACCCTCACCGGCACGCTTTCGGCAACCGGCGCGGCCGTTTCGCTTGCCGACAGCACCACCGATTGACGCCTCCGCTACGGGCTGAGGCTCAGTTACGGCCCCCTGCCGTGTCCCAGCTTCGCCCGGGGCGCGGCGGGGGCCAGCGCCGGGGGCGGCCATGAACGGCGCCGCCGCGCCCGCCCCGCGACTTTTCGCCCTCAGCGGCGGTTTTCTCGGCCCTTCGGCGCAGGCCCGGCGCATAAGGCGCATACTGTCACTGGCAGGCTTTCCGCCGCGCGCAGGCTGGCCGGCCGGGCCCGATGACGCCGTCGCCGCCTGGGGCCACGGCCCGCGCGCCTGGCGCGCCGAGGCGGTGGCGCGCAGCACCGGCGCCGCGCTCTGGCGCATCGAGGATGCCTTCATCCGTTCCATCCATCCCGGCAGGTTGCACGGCGAGCCGCCTATGGGGCTGCTGCTCGACCGGGCGGGCATTCATTATGACCCCTCGCACCCTTCCGATCTCGAGCGCCTGTTGGCCACCCACTCGCTCGATGACACGCCGCTGCTGGAACGCGCGCGGCTTGCCATGGCGCGGCTGGGCCATCTGCATCTGTCGAAATACAACCGCCACGACCCGTCACTGCCCGCGCCCGCACCGGGCTATGTGCTGGTCATCGATCAGGTTCGCGGCGATGCCTCGTTGCGCCATGGCGGCGTCGATGGCCCCCTGCCCGACAGCCTGTTTCGCGACATGCTGAGCGCCGCACTCGACGAGAACCCCGGCGCGCGCATCATCCTGCGCAGCCATCCCGAAAGCGCCGGGCGCAGCCGCAAGGGCCATTTCGGCGCCGCCGATGCCGGCGGCCGGGTGCAGCTTGAAACCGCCGCGCTGTCGCCGCAGGCGCTGATGGAGGGGGCGGTGGCGGTCTATACCGTGTCATCGCAGATGGGCTTCGAGGCCATTCTTGCCGGGCACCGCCCGCGCGTCTTCGGCCAGCCCTTCTATGCCGGCTGGGGGCTCAGCCATGACGAAAACCCCCTGCCCCGCCGCAACCGCCGCCTGACCCGCGCGCAGCTCTTTGCCGCAGCGATGCTGCTTTATCCACTCTGGTATGACCCGCTGCGCGACCGGCTTTGCGCGCTTGAAGAGGTGATCGACCAGATGGAGGCGCGGCTGAAAGCCTTTCGCCAGGATCGCGCTGGTCACATTGCCTGCGGGATGCGTTTGTGGAAGCGAAAGCACCTTCAGTCCATGTTTGGCCGTGAAAAAGCGCTGATTTTTGAAAGTCACCCCGAACGCGCCGCCAACCGCGCCCGGGCCACGGGGCGCGGGCTGATCGGCTGGGCCAGCGCCGTGCCCGAAGATTTCGACGGGCTGCGGGTGGAGGATGGCTTCCTGCGCTCGCGCGGGCTGGGCGCGGCGCTGACCCCGCCGCAAAGCCTGGTGGTGGACGATCTGGGCATTTATTATGACCCGCATCGCGAAAGCCGGCTGGAGCGCCTGATCGCCGCGCCGTTGCCGCCGGGCGGGGCAGCGCGCGCGCGCGCGCTGATCGACGCCATCAACCAGGCCGGGCTGACGAAATACAACACCGGCGCCGATGCCAGCGCATTTGGCGCACGCATCGCGGCGCTGCGCGCCGAACGGCCCGACGCGGCGGTGATCCTGGTGCCCGGCCAGGTCGAGGATGACGCCTCGATCAGCCTGGGCGCCGCCGATATCCGCACCAACCGCGCGCTGTTGCAGGCGGCGCGCGCGGCGCATCCCGGCGCCATCGTGCTTTACAAGCCGCACCCTGATATCGAGGCCGGCCTGCGCCCCGGTGCGGTGCCCGATGCCCACGCGATTGCCGATCTGGTGGTCGCGGGCATCGATGCCGCCAGCCTGCTGGCGCATGTCGATATCGTGTGGACCATCACCTCGGGGCTGGGCTTCGAGGCGCTGTTGCGCGGCAAACGGGTCAGCTGTCTGGGCGTGCCCTTCTATGCCGGCTGGGGGCTGAGCGATGATCGCGCCGAGACGCCCGCGCGCCGCCGAGACGCCGCGCCGGTCACCATCGAGGCGCTGGCCCATGCCGCGCTCATCGCCTATCCGCGCTATCTCGACCCGCTCACCGGTGCGCCCTGCCCGCCCGAGCTGATCGTCGAAAGGCTGGCCGCCGGGCCGGCGGGGCCGGCGCGGCGCGGGCTGCGGCTATTGTCAAAGCTGCAGGGCGCGTTGGCCAGCAAGGCTCATTGGTGGCGTTGAGAAAGGCAGGCACCGGCGGCCGCCATGCGCCATCCGTCTGAGTGAAATCCGTTTGATCGGCTCCGATACCGTGCCCTTCTTGCCCATCCATGCATCCGCTCGGGCGGCGCCCTGTAGGATGGGCGATTCCGCCCATCTCTGGCGAACCCCGCCGGCGCTTCTTCCGCCCCTCGTTACTGTACCTGCAAGGCAGCCGAGACCGGCGCCAGCGACACCTCGCCCGCGCGCCCCTCCCGGCGCCAGAGCCCAATCGCTGCCATCGTCTCTTCATGCGCGGCGCGCCCGGCCACCACCACCCGCCCCTGCTGCTGGGCCTCGAACACGGCGCGGTCAAGGTAGCGGCGGATGGTGTGGCGGCTTTCGTCATCGTCGTCGATGCTGCGAAACACCGAAGCGCTCGGCACGCCCTCGGCAGATGCCGCCTGGCGCAACCCGCCCAGCCCGCCGCCTTGCAAGATCAGCCCGCGCCCGGCCTCGGACAGCACCGGCATCACATTGCGCGCCAGCATGACATTGCCGCGCAACACGCCATCGGGCGGGTCCATCACCGCCACGACCTCGGGCAGCGCGGCATGCCAGCCGACAAAGGTGACCTCGATATCCGATGCCGTCGCCCCCGCCGGCAGGCCGGCAGCCAGCAGCACGATCTCGTGCCCGGCATCGCGGTAGAGGGCAGCGCGCCTCGGGGCGTCGTCATCGGCCGGATCAAGCACAATGCTGACCGGAATATCCAGCGCCAGCAGCGCTTGCTCGGCCCCGGCATCGGCCTGGGTATCGAAGATCAGCAGCGTCATCAGCGGCAGGCCGGTATCGTTCTCGTACGGGGCGGCGAAACGCAGATAGGCCGGAAGCTCGGGTGCTGCATCATCCTCGACTTGGGTTTCCAGCGCGGCGGCATCCGCCGCTTCATCCTCGGGGCCGGGTTCGCGATCGCCAATGCTGGGCAGGCGGCCAACGACAACGCCCCCGGCGTCGCCCGACGGGCCCGGCAGCGTGGTCGGGGCCGCTTCGTCGGCCTCGGCCACAGGCGCATCGGGATCGGGCGCATCGGGATCGTTCTCGGCCGGCGAGACCGCCGGCGGCAGCGCCCCGATCGACGGCAAAGGGGCCTCGTCGCCACCATCCGAGGGGCGCAACAGGGCCGAAAGCCCGGCGATGGGCTCGTCGCGCGCCGCCGGCGCCAGGGGCAGCGCCGCTACACTCTCATTGTCGTCATTGCCCATCGGGTCATCATTGGCAACCGGCGGCGTGGCCGCCACCCGCGGCGCGGGAGCGCCCATCCCCGTCTCTTCGGTCTGCTCCGGCGCGGCGGAATCGCCAGCCTCGGATGGCGTTGCCGGGGCCTCGGCTTCGGATTGTGGTGGCGCTTCATCGCCGTTTTCGGCGGGCGTTTCGGCGGGAGCCTCGACGGGCGCGGCTTCCAGCGGCGGTGGCGACGGTTCGGCCGCGCCCGGCGCCTCGTCCCCTTCCACCAGCGGCGGCAATCCGCGATCAGGCGACTCTTCGGTGACGGCCGGGATCGAGCGCGCTTCGTCATCGACCGGGAACACCACGGAAAGCGCGACAAATCCCAGCGCGAAGCTGACCAGCCCCACAGTCAAGCCCTTGAAAAAACCGCCGATATAGCTTCCCATGCCGTTTCCGTCCTCTTTGGGTGCCGCACCACCGCATGGCCACTTTCTGCGCCATTCATTCTATATCCATTTCGCCCGCGCATTTCATCCCCCGGCGGATACAAACCGGCAACTGCTCGCCCGCGCCCCTCGCCCCTTGACCACAGCGCCACGCGGCGGGCATGTAGGGCGCTAGCCACGCCCCTTATGAGCCCGTCAAGCCCCATGCTGCTTCTCATCGACAATTACGACAGCTTCACCTGGAATATCGTGCATTACCTGGGTGAGGTGGGCGCCAAGGTCACGGTTCGGCGCAACGATGCGCTGGATGTGCAGCAGGCTATGGCATTGAACCCCGCCGGCATCGTGCTCAGCCCCGGCCCCTGCGACCCCGACCGTGCCGGCATCTGCCTGGCGCTGACCGCCGCCGCCGCCGAGACCGGCACGCCGCTGCTGGGTATCTGCCTGGGCCATCAGACCATCGGACAGGCATTCGGCGGCAAGGTGGTGCGCGCGCAGGACATCGTGCATGGCAAGACCGGCAGCATCCTTCACGGCGGCAAGGGCGTGTTTGAGGGCCTGCCCTCGCCCTTCGACGCCACGCGCTATCATTCGCTGATTATCGAGCGTGAAAGCCTGCCCGATTGCCTGGAGATTACCGCCTGGCTGGAAGACGGCACCATCATGGGCCTGCGCCACCGCGAACTTCCCATCGAGGGGGTGCAGTTTCACCCCGAAAGCATAGCCTCGCAGCACGGCCATGCCCTGTTGCGCAACTTTCTGGACATGACGCGAGCGCCCGCATGAGCATGAAACCCCTGATCGCCGCTGCCGTTGGCCGGTCGCTCAGCCGCGCCGAGGCCGAGCGGGCATTCGCCATCCTGTTCGAGGGCGATGCCACGCCCGCGCAGATGGGCGGTTTTCTGATGACGCTGCGCACGCGCGGCGAGACGGTCGATGAATACGCCGCCGCGGCGGCGGTGATGCGGGCGAAATGCGTGAAGGTGCGCGCGCCCGAGGGGGCGATGGATATCGTCGGCACCGGCGGCGACGGCAAGGGCACGCTCAACATTTCCACCGCCGCGGCCTTCGTGGTGGCCGGGGCCGGCGTGCCGGTGGCCAAGCACGGCAACCGCAATCTCAGTTCGAAATCGGGCGCCGCCGATGCGCTGGGCGCACTGGGCATCGATGTGATGGTGGGGCCCGAGCAGGTGGAACAGGCGCTGGCGGAAACCGGCATCGGCTTCATGATGGCGCCCATGCACCACCCGGCGATGCGTCATGTGGGCCCGGTGCGCGCCGAGCTCGGCACGCGGACGATCTTCAACATCCTCGGCCCGCTGACAAACCCCGCCGGCGTGAAGCGCCAGCTTTCGGGGGCTTTCTCGCCCGATCTGATCCGCCCCATGGCCGAGGTGCTGCGCGCGCTGGGCTCGGAACGCGCCTGGCTGGTGCATGGCGGCGACGGCACCGACGAGCTGTCGATTGCCGCGCCCAGCCAGGTGGTGGCGCTGGAAGAGGACGGCACCATCCGCGAATTCGATCTGCACCCCGAAGAGGCGGGGTTGCCGCTGCACCCTTTCGACGAATTGCTGGGCGGCGAAGCGGCGCAAAATGCCGCCGAGCTGCGTGCGGTGCTGGGCGGCGGCGGCCGGCCAGCCTATCGCGATGCGATCCTGCTCAATGCCGGCGCGGCGCTTTTAGTGGCCGGGCGCGCCGATGATCTGAAAACCGGCGTAGCACTGGCGCGCGAGGCCATCGCCTCGGGCGCGGCGCTGGGCAAGATCGAATCGCTGGCCGCGCTTCTGCCTGTGAGCTGAGCTGCGCCGCCCCGTCACCATCGCGCATCAGGTCGTTTCCTTGCGCTGCCATGTCGGCGGCGCAGGGCCGCGTGGGCGGCGCATCACTATGCTGCTCAGCATGACATCCGTTCAGGGGGGGTGACGCGATGATCCTTTTTCCATTGATCCAGTTGCAGCGCGGCCGCTGCGTTTCGCTAAGGCGCGGGCGGTTGGAAGAGGCCGAACTGTGGCATGTCGACCCGGGGAAGAAAGCCGCCGAATTTGCCGATGCCGGCGCGCACTGGATGCAGGTGGTCGATCTCGATGCCGTCAGCGGCGAGGGCGACAATGCCGCACTGATTTCGCAGATCATTCGCGAGACGCCGGCCGATGTCGTGGTCGGCGGCGGCATCCGCACACGCGACCGCGCCGCTTCGTGGATGGATGCCGGCGCGGCACGGGTGGTGTTTGGTTCGGCGGCGGTTCTAACCCCGCATGAGGTTACGAATGCGGCGCATGACTTCCCCGATTGCGTCATCCTCGCCGTCGATGTGTTCCAGGGAAAGGTGATGATTCACGGCTGGCGCGAGACCACCGCCTTCGAGCCGCAATCCTTCATCGAGCAGTTCGATGCTGCCCCGCTGGCCGCCGTTCAGATCACCGATATCGACGCCGATATCGGCGATACCGATGCCGAGCTGGCACTGATCACTCAGTTGGCGGCGACAACGCGCAAGCCGGTCATCGCCAGCGGCATGGTGCGCGCGCTCGATGATATCAGCCGGCTGAAATACATGGGCAATATCGATGGCGCGGTTGTCGGCCGGGCGCTGTTTCGCCGCAGCATCGACCTGCACGAGGCGCTGGCGGTGGCCAATGCCCCGGCAGAGCGGGCAGCCGAGTTCCGCTGAAAAAGGCGCAGGATGGAAGCGGCGGCGCGGGCTCGAACGCTTCGGGCACTCGCGCGATCAGCCAATCATATTTGCCGAATCGCCCATCGCCTCGTAATGGCGCTTTAGCCGGGTCAGCGCGATGCGCAGCACGATCTTACCCGAACGCGCCGACCAGCCCAAATGGCGCTCGGCGGCTTCGAGCCCTTCGAGGTAGCAGCAGCAGCGCAGCGCCATGTCGCCCAGCCCCGGGCCCAGCTCGCGCAGCGCCGCCCCCACGCGCTCGCGCGCGGCGCGGGCGCCGCCAGATGCGCCCGATGCCCCTTTTTGCGCCCGGCTGGTGCCGGCGGTCAGGAAGCGCTCCCAGTCCTGGGTCAGCCGTGGCCCGATTTGCGCGATCTCGAAATCCTCGCGCAACCGCTCGGCCGCAGCCACCAGATCGGGGGTCAGAAACGGCTTGCCGTAGCGGTCGCGCCGGCGAGCCAGTGCGGTAACGGGCGATTCGCCCATCTGCCCGCGCGGCCGCGCCTCACCCTGCATGCCGGCCACGCGCGCAGCGCCTTCGGGCCCACATAAGGCCGCCTTGGGGGCAGTTTCGCCTGCCTCGGCCAACAGCCGGCGCAACGCCGCGCGCCCGGCAGTGGTGATCTCGTATTGCGCCACCCTCCCCGGCTTGCGGCACTGAATCCAGTCGCGCAGGGCAAAGGCCTCAGCCACCGGCCGGTCGAGCACGGCCAGCCGCATTGTCCCGCCGGCCCCTTCGCGCAGCACCACGGCACGTTCCATGTCGGCGGCGACCGCCAGCAGCGCACCCGGCTCGCACAACCGCCGCAGCACGCGCAGCACCTCGGCATTGAGCTGATCCTCGCTCAGAAGGCACGCACCCGCCAGGATTTTGCCATCTGGCGCTGACACGGTGTCAACTGTTTCGCGCCCCTTCTTTGTTTCGCATTTGGAAACAGTGTTGCCGGGCGCCCTCTGCCGCAGCCGCCCAAGCGCGCAGTCAATCAGCGGGTCGTCGCGCCGGCTCTCGAATCGGCGCACCTGGCGCAACACTGTCGAGGCATGCACCCCCTCCTCACGCGCCAACTGCCGCAGCGAGCGACCGTTCTCGGTATGGCGCAGATACAGCCTAACCGCAGAGGGAACCCAGTCCGGCAAGGTTCCGATGGGCTTTATGTTGACGGTCATTTTCCCCTCGCGCTCGCTCGCCCGCTGGGCACCCCCAAAGGCGTGCCTTGTTTACCAAAACGAAACAATTTCAACCCTTGCGCTGATTTGGTTACCGCTTTGTTAAGCGCTGACACGTCAAATTCTTCCCTAAAGACTTTGAAACTGTTTCAATTATGCGAACGCTGACGGATGCAGTGCGCAACACCCGCCTAGGTTGTGTACAATCCGCTTGTTGGAATTCGATCTTTCCACAGGAGTATACTGTATGAGCTGCCAGTCCCGAGAATCCGCCCTTGCCATCGTCGATTCTCTGACCCGCGCCCGGCGTCCGCGCCTGCTGCTGCAGGCCGCGCGTGCCGGGCTTGGCGAGTATCGTCGGGAATGTGATCTGCGCCGAATCCTGCGCCTGCCGGTCACCCCGCCCCCCGGCCATGAAACCCTGCGCGCGCTTGTCGCGCTCGAAGCCGGGCAGGAAGATCTGCGCCAGCACCGGCTGCACGCCGCGGGCGAGCCCTGGCGCCCGGCGCGCCATGTCGAGGTCATGATCGCCCTGATGGCCGAGGCCCGGCTCATGGTCAGGCCGGTGCCTCCCGCAGCGACACTGATGCCCCCTCCCTCGGCACTTCCCGCCACCGCCGCCGGTTGAGGGTGATGGCGGGTCGGGCCGGCGCCGGTCGCATTCGGGGCCGGCGCCGTCGCATCGGCCCTTTCCACTGCGGCGGCAAGGGTTATGTTGCGCGCGAATGCCCCCCCGCCAACGGAGCACACGGCATGGAGCCAGGCCACAACTCGCAGCCCAAGGAAAGCGCCGCCGCCGATGCCCCGCCGGGGCAGGAGGCGCTGGTGGTCTTCACCCCCTCGGGCAAGCGCGGGCGCTTCGCGCCGGGCACGCCGGTGCTGAGCGCGGCACGCGCGCTGGGGGTCGATCTCGATTCGGTCTGCGGAGGGCGCGGCATCTGCTCGAAATGCCAGATCACCCCCGCTTACGGCGATTTCGCCAAGCATGGCGTGCATGTCGCGCAGGACGCGCTCAGCGAATGGAACGCGGTCGAACAACGCTATCACGACAAGCGCGGCCTGGCGCCGGGGCGGCGGCTGGGCTGTCAGGCCCGCATCATGCGCGATGTCGTCATCGATGTGCCCGCCGAAAGCCAGCTGCACCGCCAGGTGGTGCGCAAATCGGCCGATGCCCGCGTGGTGGTTATGGACCCGGCGACGCGGCTTTTCTATGTCGAGGTCGCCGAGCCCGACATGCACGAACCCTCAGGCGATCTCGAACGGCTGGGAAACGCGCTGGCAAGCCAATGGCAGATCGGGCAGATCGAGGCCGGCCCGGCGGTGCTGCGCAAGCTGCAACCGGCGCTGCGCAAGGGCGGCTGGGGGGTCAGCGTGGCGGTTTATGCCGACCATCGCAGCGGCCCCGCGCGCATCCTCGATATCTGGCCGGGGCTGCATGAGGGCGGGCTCTACGGGCTGGCGATCGATCTGGGCTCGACCACCATCGCCGCGCATCTGACCGATCTGACTGACGGGCGCGTGATCGCCGCCGGCGGCATCATGAACCCCCAGATCCGCTTTGGCGAAGATCTGATGAGCCGGGTCAGCTATGCCATGATGAATCCCGGCGGCGATGCCGAGATGACCGCGGCGGTGCGCCTCGCGCTCAACGATCTGGCGCGCTCGGTTTCGGCCGAGGCGGGCATCGACCCGGCGCTGATCATGGAGGCGGTGGTGGTGTGCAACCCGGTGATGCACCACCTGTTTCTGGGCATCGACCCGGTCGAGCTGGGCCAGGCGCCCTTTGCGCTGGCCACCTCCTCGGCGCAGGCGCTGCCCGCGCGCGAGACCGGGCTCGACAGCCTCAACCCCGAGGCGAGGCTCTACATGCTGCCCTGCATCGCCGGCCATGTCGGCGCCGATGCCGCCGCCGTGGCGCTGGCCCAGGCGCCGCAGGAATCGGACGATCTGGTGCTGATCGTCGATGTCGGCACCAATGCCGAGATCCTGCTGGGCAACCGCGAGCGGGTGCTGGCCTGTTCCTCGCCCACCGGCCCGGCCTTCGAGGGGGCGCAGATCTCCTCGGGCCAGCGCGCCGCGCCAGGCGCCATCGAGCGCGTGGAAATCGACCCGCAGACGAAGGAGCCGCGCTTCAAGGTCATCGGCTGCGATCTGTGGTCGAACGAGCCCGGCTTCGATCAGGCCACGGCGCAGACCGGCATCACAGGCATCTGCGGCTCGGGCATCATCGAGGCGGTGGCCGAGATGCGCATGAACGGCATTCTCGATGCCGCCGGCCTCATCGGCAACGCCGAGCAGACCGGCACCGCGCGTTGCCAGCCCGAGGGCCGGACGCAGGCCTATCTCATCCATGACGGCACCGCGCGCGGCGGGCCGCGCATCACAGTCACCCAAAACGACATTCGGGCGATCCAGCTGGCAAAAGCGGCGCTCTATGCCGGCGCCCGGCTGTTGATGGACACTCTCGGCACCGAGCGCGTCGACCGCGTGGTGCTGGCCGGGGCGTTCGGCGCGCATATCAGCCCCAAACATGCCATGGTGCTGGGCATGATCCCCGATTGCCGGCTCGAAAACGTCACCAGCGCAGGCAATGCCGCCGGCACCGGCGCGCGGCTGGCGCTGTGCAACGCCGGCATGCGTGCGGGCATCGAAGAGCAGGTCCGGCGCATCCACAAGGTCGAAACCGCCATCGAGCCGCGCTTTCAGGAACACTTCGTCAACGCCTCGGCCATCCCCCACGCCACCGATCCCTTCCCCGAACTCGCGCGCGTGCTCACCCTGCCCGCGGTCAGCCACAACACCGGCGGCGGTGGCGGTTCGGGCGCGCGCCGCCGCCGCCCGCGCTGAAGCACAAGCGCCTTCACCCCCTTCATCTTGCCCAAAATACGCTCGCCGAAGGCACGCCGCGCCGCAGGCGCGGCGCCCGGCCCAACGCCCGGCA
>JAFIEG010000086.1 GCA_020832665.1 Pararhodobacter sp.
CCCCCCCACCACCCCCCCCCCCCCGCCCCCCCCGCCCCGCCACCCCCCCCGGGCGTGTGGCGCGGCCCGCCCGGGCGCGGTGGCCCGCCCGGCGGCGCATCGGCGGCGGTTACGGTGGTCACCGGCATGGTGGGCTCGGCGGCAAGGATCGACCGAATCAGCGCCATTGGCACCGGCGAGGCGCTGCGCACGGTAGTGCTGGCGCCCGAGGCAGCGGGTAGGGTGGTCGAGATGTTCGTCTCGCCCGGCGCGCAAGTCGAGGCGGGCGAACGCATATTGCGGCTCGACAGCGCTGCCGAGGAAATTGCGCGCGATCGCGCCGAACTGATGCTCGAAGAAGCGCGCGCGACCGAAGCGCGGTTTGAGCGACTGCGCGCCACGGGCACCGCCACCGAGGTGCAGATCCGCGACGCCGCGCTGGCGGTGCGCAATGCCGAACTGACCTTGCGCCAGGCCGAGCTTGACCTTTCACGCCGCCAGGTCGTGGCGCCGATCGATGGCTGGATCGGGCTGCTCGATGTCGAGACCGGTGCCCAGATCAGCGCCGGCACCCGGATCGGGCGCATCGACGACCGCTCGGTGCTGCTGGTCGATTTCCGCCTGCCCGAAAGGCTGGTCGGGCGTATTGCGCCGGGTGATACGCTGCGCCTGACAGCGCTTGCACGAAGCGAGACGGTGATCGAGGGGCGCATCCGCGCCATCGACAGCCGCGTGGACGAGACCGCCCGCAACCTGCGTGTGCAGGCCGAGATTGCCAATGACGATGACGATCTGCGCGCCGGCATGGCCTTTGCCATCGAGATGCGCTTCACCGGCGAGGAAATGCCCAGTGTGGACCCGCTCGCCATCCAGTGGGGCGCCGAGGGCGCCTATGTCTGGGTGGTGCGTGAGGGGCGCGTGGCACGGGTGCCGGTGCGCATTATCCAGCGTGCCGGCGGGGCGGTGCTGGTCAGCGGCAGTATCGAGCCGGGCGAAGTGGTGGTGCTTGAAGGCGTGCAGAATTTGCGCCCGGGCACCGAGGTTGCCCCGCGCGATACCGGTACGGGCGATACTGGCGCGGGCGCCACCGGCGCTGCGGGTTCGCGCCCGGCTGGCGGCGAAGGCCGCGCGGGCAATGGTGGCGAGCGCGACGCCGACGCCGACGCCGGCGACGAGACCGGCACGGCCGGTGAAGCCACGCAGGCACGGGCCCGCCCGGCCGCGTCGGAAGGCTGAGGACACAAAGCATGGCAAACCGGCCCGATGACGAGCAGACGCAGCCCAGAACCGAGGGCGAGGGCATGGCCGGGCCGGCAACCAGTGCCGACAGCCGCGCCGATGCGCCCGTCGGCGACGAGGAATCGCGCGAGGTTCAGCGCTCGGGTACCGCGCTTTTCATTCGCCGCCCGATTCTGGCCTTCGTGCTCAATGCGCTGATTGTGATTGCCGGGCTGGCCGGGCTTTACGGCGCCGAGATACGCGAACTGCCTGATGTCGACCGCCCGGTGGTGACCGTCACCACCAGTTTTCCCGGCGCCGGGCCGCAGACAATTGACCGCGAGCTGACCAGCTCCATCGAGGGCGCGGTGGGGCGCGTCTCGGGCGTGCGCGCGATCTCGTCGAGTTCGCGCTTCGGGCGCAGCCAGGTAACCGTGGAATTTGGCGATAATGTCGATATCGACGTCGCCGCCACCGATATCCGCGATGCCATCGGGCGCGTGCGCAACAACCTGCCCGAGGGCATCCAGGAGCCGCGCATCGTCAAGGCCGATGCCAATGCCGATGCCGTCATGCGCATCAGCGTCACCTCGTCGTCGCGCTCGGTGCAGGAACTGACGCGGCTGGTGCAGGATGTCGTCGAAGACCGTCTGATCTCGGCCCCCGGTGTGGCCGATCTGCAGATCTGGGGTGACCGCAACGCCGTGTTCCGGGTCGATGTCGACATGATGGAACTGGCCAGCCGCGGGCTGAGCCTGGCCGATATCCGCGACACGCTGCGCGATGTCTCCTTCGACGTGCCCGCCGGCGCGATCTCATCCGACCAGCAGTCGATCTTCGTGCGCACCACCGCCTCGGTGGAAACGCCCGAGGATTTCGAGGCGCTGGTGCTGCGCGGCGAGACCCAGCTGGGCGATGTGGCGCAGGTCTCGCTGGGGCCGGCGCCGGGCGAGAGCATCCTGCGCGCCAATGGCGAAAGCGGCATCGGCATGGGCGTCATCCGCCAGGCGACATCGAACACGCTGGAGATCTCGGCCGCTGTCAACGCCGTGATCGACGAGATGCAGGAAATCCTGCCCGATGATGTGCGCATCTTCGTCACCTCCGACGAGGCCACCTTCGTGCGCGGTGCCATCACCGAGGTGATCAAGACATTGGGCCTTGCGCTGCTGATCGTGGTCGGCATCATCTTCGTGTTCCTGCGCGACGGGCGCGCCACGATGATCCCGGCGCTGACCCTGCCGGTGGCGCTGATCGGCACGCTGGCTGCGATCTGGCTGGTGGGCTTTTCGGTCAATGTGCTGACGCTTCTGGCGCTGGTGCTGGCCACCGGGCTGGTGGTCGATGATGCCATCGTGGTGCTGGAGAACATCGTGCGCCGGCGCGGGCAGGGCATGGGTCCGCGCGCGGCCGCCGTGCTGGGCACACGGCAGGTGTTCTTTGCCGTCATCACCACTACCGCCACGCTGATCGCGGTGTTCCTGCCGCTGTCCTTCCTGCCCGGCCAGACCGGCGGGCTGTTTCGTGAATTCGGCTTCACGCTGGCGATTGCGGTGATGATCTCGTCGGTGGTGGCGCTGACGCTGTGCCCGGTGCTGGCCAGCCGCCTGCTGCGCTCGGGCGACGAGGCGCCAAAGCGCGGGCCGATGATCTGGCTGGGCGAGCGGCTGCGCGATCTTTACGCGATAACCCTGCGCGCGGCGCTGGCGCAGCCGCTGGCGGTGGTGGCGGCGGCGTTTCTGTTCGGGCTTACCGCGGTTCTGCTCACCAGCCAGATCCGCCAGGAGCTGACCCCGGCCGAGGATCGCGCGGTGGCGCTGTTGTCGGTAAGCGCGCCGCAGGGCGTGTCGCTGGACTATCTCAATGGCAAGATGCTCGATATCGAGGCGGTGGTGGCGCCGCTGCGCGAATCGGGCGAGGTGACCAACATCTTTTCCATCGTCGGCCCCGGCGGTCGCGCCAATCGCGGCTTCATGGTGCTGACCCTGGCGCCCTGGGAAGCGCGCGCGCGCAGCCAGTCCGAGATCGTCGGCCAGATCAATGCCGGGCTGCGCAACATCGTGGGCGTGCAGGCCTTTGCCATCCAGCCCAATTCGCTGCGCATCCGCGGCGCCGGGCAGGGGCTGCGCTTTGCCATTGTCGGCGAGAGCTATGAATCGCTGGCCGAGCAGGCCGAGGCGCTGGTCGAGCGCATGCAGGATAACCCCGGCTTCGGCTCGGTGCGGCTGTCCTATGACACCACGCAGCCGCAGCTTTTCATCGAGGTCGATCGCCGCCGCGCCTCGGATCTGGGCGTGCGCATCGATGGCCTGGGCGAGGCGCTGCAGGCGGTGCTCGATGGCCGCTCGCTGGGCAGCGTGTTCATCGAGGATCGCAGCTTCGACGTGACCATGCTGTCAACCACCAACCCGGTGCGCGACCCAAGCGATCTGGAGCGTATCTTCCTGCGCGCCGACAATGGCCAGATGCAGCCTCTTTCCAGCTTTGTCACGCTCGAAGAGCGCGCCATCGCCCCCGAGCTGACGCGCGAGTCGCAGTTGCGTGCGATCGAGATCACCGCCTCGCTTGGTCCAGATCTGGCGCTGGGCGATGCGCTGGCCGAGGTGCAGGCGCTGTCGGGCGAGATGCTGGAGCCCGGCTCGCGCATCGTGCCGCTGGCCGAGGCGGCAACGCTTGACGAAACCTCGACGGGTTTGCTGATCACTTTCGGCTTTGCGCTGCTGGTGGTCTTTCTGGTGCTTTCGGCGCAGTTCGAGAGCTTCGTTTCGGCGGTGGTGGTCATGGCCACGGTGCCGCTGGGGCTGGCCTGCGCCATCTTTGCGCTGCTCATCACCGGCGGCAGTCTGAACGTGTATTCGCAGATCGGTTTGGTATTGTTAGTGGGGATCATGGCCAAGAACGGGATTCTGATTGTCGAATTTGCCAATCAGCTGCGTGACCGGGGCGCCACGGTGGCCGAGGCGGCCTATGAGGCGGCGATCATCCGCCTGCGCCCGGTGATGATGACCATGTCCTCGACGGTGCTGGGCGGCGTGCCGCTGGTGCTGTCCTTCGGCGCCGGGGCCGAAGCGCGCGAGGCGCTGGGCTGGGTGATTGTCGGCGGGCTGGGGCTGGCGGCGCTGTTCACGCTGTATCTGACGCCGGTGGCCTATGTGCTGCTGGCCTGGATGGGCAAGGCGCGCGCGACCGAGGCGGCGCGGCTGACGCGCGAACTGGACACGGCGCTGGCGCCGCGTGGTGGCGACCGCACGGCGTGAAAGCGGCTTGGTTGCGCGGGCTATCATTCGCGTTTCCCCCGCCCGCGCGCTGTTTCAACTTTTTCTGATCAGGTTTCAGAGATCGCAGCGCCAAAGCGCCCCGCCGGGTCCCTCACCCCGCAACCAGCCGCCAGACCAGGAACGCCGCCGCCAGAAACGGCAGGCTGCGCCCGACGATGAAGATACGCCACGACCACCAGCGCGATTTCGCCCCCAGCGCATAGACCACCTTGTGCGGCGGCAGCACCCAGCACAGCAGCCCCGCCCCGATCACCCCCGAGGCGACGACGATATTGGTGCCGCCGAACTGATCCATGAAATCAAGAAACGGCATGCCCGCGATGGTCAGCTGCACTGGCGAGAAGCTCAGCGCCGAGGGCAGGCCCAGCGCCAGCATCAGCGCCGCCGTGGCACCTACAGCGCGCGGGTTCGACAGGCGCCACTGCTCGGCGAAGGCGGCGATGATCACCTTCAGCCCTGCCAGACAGGATGAAAACGCCGCCGCGAAGAACATGAAGAAGAACGCCATCGCCAGCCAGGCGCCGCCCGTCATTTCCTGAAACACAAGCGGCAGGGTGGAAAAGGCCAGCTCCGAACCCGCGCCCGGGTCCATGCCGTAGGTGAACACGAAGGGAAAGATCATCCAGCCCGCCAGCAGTGCGATAGTGGTCTCGGTTCCCGCCACGACCAGCGTGGCGCGCGGCACATGCGTCTTGCGCGGGATGTAGCTGCCATAGGTCACCAGATAGCCCTGACCTACCGCCAGCGTGTAGAAAGCCTGCCCGAAGGCAAAGAACCACAGCCCCGGATTGGCCAGCGCGGCGGGGTCGAAGGTGAGCATGAATTCGCGCGCCTCGGCCCAGCCCTCCATCTGCATGGCCACCACCACCAGCCCGGCGATGAGCAGCGCCAGCAGCGGCATCAGGATCTTGGAGAGGGTTTCGATCGCCTGCACGCCCTTGAGCAGCACCAGACCGGCCAGCACGGTGACGGCGAAGAAATACCACACCGAGTTGTAGCCGGCGGTGAACTCGTCGAACTCGGCCACATTCAGGCGAAAGGCATCGACGGCATAGCCCAGCGTCCAGCCGGTGATGACAAGGTAATACGAGGTGATGATGACGGTGAGCAGCACCACCATCCAGCCATAGGCGGCCCCGAACCGGGTGACGCCGCGATAGGTGGTCACCACGCTGCCCTGGCGCAGCCGCCCGGCGGCGACTTCGAGCATCATCACCGGCAGCGCCACCACCACCAGCGCCAGCAGATAGGCCAGGATGAAGGCGCCGCCGCCATTCTCGCCGACCATGTAGGGAAAGCGCCACAGATTGCCCAGCCCCACCGCCGCCGCCGCCATCGAGAACACGAAGGCTGGTTCCGACGACCATTGCGCGCGGGTTTCGGGGGTCAGGTGCTGATCGCTCATGCGGCCCTCCGGCTTTTTCCGCCAGCCTAACGCTGGCGGCGGCCGGGTTCAAACCGGGGCAGGGGCAACGAGCGGACAGCGGCTTCGAGCCGTTCGGGCCGCGCGATCGAATTCATAGAATATCCGCTTGTTCGCTTCTGATACCGTGGCTTGTAGGCCCGCCCGTGCCGCAACGGAAACAATCAACCGAATCCGGTATCGGGTCTGCCCCGCCTGTTCCGGCGGGGCAGGGCGCGCGGCCTCAGCTACACCCGCTGGTGCCACCGCAGGCGTTGCACTTCATGCAGGTGCCAAAGCAACTCACACAAGCCAAACGCTAAATGGTTTCATCGTTATATTCATTTCGGGTTGGTGCGGAGCATCCGCCCTCGCCGTAACCTCCAACGTCGTTCCATTCTTTCTTGGATTTACAAGCTTGAGACGGAACCTTGGATCGACACCCCAGATTGTTTGCACAGTTGGGTCGAGTGCTCCCACGTGAACACTCTCGCCAAAATTCATTGGACTCTCAACTGACAACTTGCTTGATATTGCAATTGGCCCAATCGAACCGTGAATTTCCGAACCATCTACAACTAGAAGTCCACGCCCGATTTCTTTTCCATGCACCTTTGCAATGGCTAGGTAGGTCGTTTGCTCTAACATAATGTTCTCCTCAGCTACACCCGCTCGTGCCGCCGCAAGTGTTGCACTTCATGCAGGTGCCGTTGCGCACCAGCGTGTAGTTGCCGCATTCGCCGCACGGGTCGCCCTCATAGCCCTGCATGCGGGCCTTGGCGCGCGGGTCGATGCGGGCCACGCTCAGCGCCTCAGTCGAGGTTTCGGCATGCATCGCCACCGCCAGGCTGCCATCGGCCGACACCGCGCTGGCGTCAAAGGCGCGTGTCATCGAGCCGCCCTGCAGCACCACCAGCTCCTGCGGCAGTCGCTTGCGCAGATAGCCCGTCGAGCTGATCTGGCGCAGCACTTCCAGCCCGCGCGAGGCGGCGTCGTCGCTCACTTCCGAGACATTGCCCAGCCCTTCCTTCTCGCCCTCGCCGAGATCGTCGAAGGCAGTGCCCTGCGGCTTGACATGGGCCAGGTCGGTGCGGTCGAGATAGCTCACCGCCAACTCGCGGAAGATGTAGTCAAGGATCGATGTGGCGTTCTTGATGCTGTCATTGCCCTGCACCATACCCGCCGGCTCGAAGCGGGTGAAGGTGAAGGCATCGACGAACTCTTCCAGCGGCACGCCATATTGCAGCCCCACCGAGATGGCGATGGCGAAGTTGTTCATCATCGCCCTGAAGCCCGCACCCTCCTTGTGCATGTCGATGAAGATCTCGCCCAGCTTGCCGTCCTCGTATTCGCCGGTGCGCAGATAGACCTTGTGGCCGCCGACGATGGCCTTTTGCGTGTAGCCCTTGCGCCGCTCGGGCAGCTTTTCGCGCCCGCGCGCCACCTCGCGCACGATCACCTTTTCGACGATCTTCTCGGCCAGGGTGCGTGCCTTGTCGGGCGTCGAGCCGCTGGCAAGCACCTCTTCGGCCTCGTCGTCATCCTCGACCAGCGCCGCGGCCAGCGGCTGGCTGAGCTTCGAGCCGTCGCGGTAAAGCGCATTGGCCTTGATGCCCAGCGACCATGACAGCTCGTAAGCCGCGAGCACCTCTTCGATGCTGGCCGAGTTGGGCATGTTGATGGTCTTGGAGATGGCGCCCGAGATGAAGCTCTGCGCCGCCGCCATCATGCGGATATGGCTGTCCACCGACAGATAGCGCGTGCCCTTGCGCCCGCAGGGATTGGCGCAATCGAAGACCGAATAATGCTCGGGCTTCAGATGCGGCGCGCCCTCAAGCGTCATGGTGCCGCAGACATGGTCGTTGGCGGCCTCGATCTGCGCGCGGGTGAAGCCCAGATGGCGCAGCAGGTCAAAGGCCGGGTCATTGAGCTTGCCGGCGGGAATGCCCAGCGTCTCGCGGCAGAACTTCTCGCCCAGCGTGTACTGGTTGAACACGAAGCGGATGTCGAAGGCAGCCGGCAGCGCCTGCTCGATGCGCGCGATCTCGCCCTGCCCGAAGCCATGCCCGATCAGCGAGGTGTGGTTGATCGCCGGGCAGTTGCCCAAGGATTTGTGGCCCTCGGCATAGGCGATGATCTCGCCGATCTCGGCCTCGCCATAGCCCAGCTTGCGCAGCGCCGCCGGCACCGACTGGTTGATGATCTTGAAATAGCCGCCGCCGGCGAGCTTCTTGAACTTGACCAGCGCGAAATCGGGCTCGATGCCGGTGGTGTCGCAATCCATCACCAGCCCGATGGTGCCGGTGGGCGCGATCACCGTGGCCTGCGCGTTGCGGTAGCCATGCGCCTCGCCCAGCGCCAGCGCCTCGTCCCACACCGCGCGCGCCAGATCGACCAGCCGCGCATCGGGGCAGTGGCCGGCATCAAGCGCCACGGGCGCCACATTCACCGCCTCGTAATCGCCCAGCCCGTGGGCGGCGCGGCGGTGGTTGCGGATCACGCGCAGCATGGGATCGCGGTTCTTCGCATAGCCCGGAAAGGCGCCCAACTCGCGCGCCATCTCGGCCGAGGTGGCATAGCTGACGCCGGTCATGATGGCACTCAGCGCCCCGCACAGCGCGCGACCCTCGGGGCTGTCATAGCCCAGCCCCATATTCATCAAGAGCCCGCCGATATTGGCATAACCCAGCCCCAGCGTGCGGAATTCGTAAGAGCGCTGCGCGATCTCGCGCGAGGGGAACTGCGCCATCATCACGCTGATTTCCAGCGTGATCGTCCACAGCCGGCTGGCATGGACATAGGCTTCGGCATCGAATGCATCGTTTTGAAAGAAGGTCAGCAGGTTCATCGAGGCCAGGTTGCAGGCCGTGTCATCAAGGAACATGTATTCCGAGCACGGGTTCGAGCCGCGAATGGCGCCGTCCTCGGGGCAGGTGTGCCAGCTGTTGACTGTATCATGAAACTGGATGCCCGGGTCGGCGCAGGCCCAGGCGGCCTGGCCCACCTGATCCCACAGCTCGCGCGCCTTGACGGTCTTGGCCACCTTGCCATCGGTGCGGCGCAGAAGTTCCCAATCGGCATCATCCTTCACCGCCTTGAGAAAGGCATCGGTCACGCGCACCGAATTGTTGGAGTTCTGCCCCGAGACGGTGGCGTAGGCTTCGGAATCCCAGTCGGTATCGTAGGTGGGAAACGTAATGCTGTCATAGCCCTGGCGGGCATATTGCAGCACGCGGTTGATATAGGTCTCGGGGATCATGACGCGCTTGGCGCTTCGGATCGCCTCTTTCAGCGCAGCGTTCTTCGCCGGGTCGGTGGCGCCGGCCATGTCGCCGTCCCAGCCGCCGATGGCAGCGAAGATGGCGTTGAGCATCTTTTCGTGCAGCTTCGAGCCCGCGACCAGCGAGGCCACCTTCTGCTCTTCGATGACTTTCCAGTTGATGAACTGCTCGATATCGGGGTGATCCATGTCGCAGATCACCATCTTCGCCGCGCGCCGCGTGGTCCCGCCCGATTTGATGGCCCCGGCGGCGCGGTCGCCGATCTTGAGAAAGCCCATCAGCCCCGAGGATTTGCCACCCCCCGAAAGCCGCTCGCCCTCGCCGCGCAGCGAGCTGAAATTGGTGCCGGTGCCCGAACCATACTTGAACAGCCGCGCCTCGCGCACCCACAGATCCATGATGCCACCATCATTGACCAGATCGTCGCTGACCGACTGGATGAAGCAGGCATGCGGCTGCGGGTGCTCATAGGCCGATTTCGATTTCACCAGCTTGTGGGTGAAGGGATCGACATAGAAATGGCCCTGGCCGGGGCCGTCGATGCCATAGGCCCAGTGCAGGCCGGTGTTGAACCATTGCGGGCTGTTGGGCGCGCCCATCTGCGCGGCCAGCATGTAGCGCATCTCGTCGAAATAGGCGCGGGCATCCGATTCGTCAGTGAAATAGCCGCCCTTCCAGCCCCAATAGGCCCAGGCGCCGGCCATGCGGTCGAAGACCTGCTTCGACGAGGTCTCGCCGACATGGCGCTCGCCCTCGGGCAGTTCGGCCAGCGCCGCCTCATCGGCCACCGAGCGCCACAGGAATTCCGGCACGCCCTTTTCACGCACGCGTTTCAGCCGCGCCGGCACCCCGGCCTTGCGGAAATATTTCTGCGCGATCACATCCGAGGCGACCTGGCTCCAGTTCTGCGGCACCTCGACCGCCTCGTTGCGAAAGACGATGGTGCCGTCGGGGTTGCGGATCTCTGATACCGTGGTGGTGAAGTCCAGCCCGGCATAGGCATCCTGCCCGTCGGTGGTGAATTTGCGCTCGATCCTCATGGCCTGTCCCCTGTATTCCACTTTGCGTTCGTCCCTGTGCCGCCAGGCAACACCGCCTTGCCCGCGCCCCTGCCTGTGGCGGCGCGGCTGCCCCCTTTGCGGCATGGCCGCGGGAAGCCTGTCTGATGGCGGTTTGTTCTTTTGCCTGCGAGCCCACTACATCTTGTGGGCCTTTTGGCGACCTGCACAACTTGACGTAAGTTGGGTGTCTCCGTCAACGGATTTTTTGCGCGCACAGGGCAGATTTTGCGCTTGACCTCTCAGGCACCCACTACCGGTGGCGCGACTCGGGCGATGCGGGACGATTCACCCATAGGTTGCAAGGGCTCTGCCCCCTGTCCGCCTGGCGGCGGACTCCCCCGGCGTATTTGGGGCAAGATGAAAGGGCAGGGCGCTCAGACCGAGGCGAAGCAGGCGATGGCCGGGCCGTGCACGCCGATATCGAGCGGGCCGAACTGGCCATCGACGCACAGCGCGAAATAGCCCGCCAAGGGCAGCCAGACGACGGTATAGCGCCCGTTCGAACGGGTCACGGCCCAGCAATCCAGGTATATGGCGCCCGAGAATTGCACCTCGACCGGCTCGGGTGGGATGCGCGCGGCGAGGAAGTCATCGAGCGTGGCGCGGGCCTGCGGCGTGTCGGTGGGGTGGCGCGCGATTTCGGCAGCGATGAGCGCCTCGATGCGCGCCGGGGCGTCGGGCATCAAGTCAGCGGGGCGAAAGCGCGGGCCGGGCGGGCGATCGGCGGGCGGCTCGGCGGGGGCGCTCAAGGCAGGATTTCGGCGGTCTCGACCACCGCCTGGCACAGCACATCGGCCCCGGCCTGCGCCCATTCGCGGCTGATCGCCTCGGCCTCGTTATGGCTCAACCCGCCCTCGCAGGGGCAGAAAAGCATCGCCGCGGGCGCCACCTTGTTGATCTGGCAGGCATCATGCCCCGCACCCGAGATGATGTCGCGATGGCTGTAGCCCAGCCGCTCGGCGGCGCCGCGCAGCCGCTCAAGCAGCGCCGGATCGAAGGCAGGCGGGTCGAAGCTGCTGACCAGCCGCGACGAGAACTCCAGCCCCAGTTCGGCGCACAACACCGGCGCGCGCGCCTCCAGCGCCGCCGCCATAGCTTCCAGCGTTTCCAGAACATGCGAACGGAAATCGGCGGTGAGCACCACCTTTTCGGGAATCACATTGGGGCTGTTGGGATGCACCACGACATGGCCGACACTGCCCACGGCATTGGGCTGGTGCTGCATGGCGATCTCGTTCACCAGTTCGATCAGCCGCGCCAGCCCGCGCCCGGCATCTCGGCGCATGCCCATCGGCGTGGTGCCTGTATGCTGGCCGCGGCCGGTGAGGGTGCATTCCACCCAGCGCACCCCCTGGCCATGCGTGACGATGCCGACATCGCGCCCCTCGGCCTCGAGGATCGGGCCCTGTTCGATATGCAGCTCGAAAAAGGCATGCATCCGGCGCGCGCCCGCCGTCTCGCTGCCCTTCCAGCCGATGCGCTCCAGCTCGTCGCCAAAGCGCCGTCCCTCGCCATCGAGGCTGTCCAGCGCCTGGTCGCGATCGATGGCGCCGGCGAAGACACCCGAGGCCATGATCGCCGGGGCAAAGCGCGCGCCTTCCTCATTGGTCCAGTTGGTCACCACGATGGGCCGGCGCGTGCGGATGTCCAGATCGTTGAGCGTGCGCACGATCTCCAGCGCCGCCAGCACGCCAAGCACGCCGTCGAAGCGCCCGCCGGTGGGTTGGGTGTCGAGATGGCTACCCACATAGACGGGCAGCGCCTGCGCGTCGGTGCCGGGGCGGGTGGCAAACATGCTGCCCATTTCGTCGATGCCCAGTTCCAGCCCGGCTTCGCCGCACCAGCGCGCGAACAGCGCGCGCCCTTCGGCGTCGGCGTCGGTCAGCGCCTGGCGATTGTTGCCGCCTGCCACGCCGGGGCCGATCTTCGCCATCTCCATCAGCGAATCCCACAGCCGGTCGGGGTTGATGCGCAGATTGGCGGCGGCTGGCATGGCGTTGCCTCCCATTTTCGCAACCGAAAACACCCGGCAACAGCTAACAGGCCGCGCCGGGCAGTCAAGCGTGCCGCCCTCTTCATCTTGCCCCAAATACGCCGGGGGGAGTCGCGCTTCGCGCGGCTGGGGGGCAGCGCCCCCCATCCCTGAACAGCCTCAGGTCGCGGCGCGGGCCAGGTCGCGGCGCCTTGTCGAAAGCTCCTCGGCCACCAGGAAGGCCAGCTCCAGCGATTGCGAGGCATTCAGCCGCGGGTCGCAGGCGGTGTGGTAGCGATCCGACAGATCCTCGTCGGTCAGCGCGCGCAGGCCGCCGGTGCATTCGGTGACATCCTTGCCCGTCATCTCGAAATGAACGCCGCCCGGGATCGTGCCCTCGGCGGCATGAATGGCGAAGAACTCGCGCACTTCGGCGAGAACGCGGTCGAAGGGCCGGGTCTTGTAGCCCGAGGCCGACTTGATGGTGTTGCCATGCATCGGGTCGCATACCCAGAGCACCCTGGCGCCTTCTTCGCGCACCGCGCGGATGAGGCGCGGCAGGTGTTCGCCCACCTTGCCGGCGCCAAAGCGCGCGATCAGCGTCAGCCGCCCGGGCTCGTTGGCCGGGTTGAGCAGGCGCAGCAGGCGCTTCAGGTCGTGGGCCTGCAGCGAGGGGCCGCATTTCAGCCCGATCGGGTTTTGCACGCCGCGGCAGAACTCGACATGCGCGCCGTCAGGCTGGCGGGTGCGGTCGCCGATCCACAGCATGTGGCCCGAGCCCGCCACCGGCAGACCGGTGGTGGAATCGATCCGGCACAGCGCTTCTTCGTATTCCAGAAGCAGTGCTTCGTGCGAGGTGTAGAAATCGACCTCGCTCATTGCCGCCGCGGATTCGCCGTTGACCCCCGCCGCTGTCATGAAGTCGAGCGCATCCGAGATGCGGTCGGACAGCGTGCGGTAGCGCTCGGCATTCTCGCCGCCGGTGAAGCCCAGCGTCCAGCTGTGCACGCGGTGGATATCGGCAAAGCCACCCTTGGAGAAGGCGCGCAGCAGGTTCAGGCTGGCCGCGGCCTGGGTATAGGCCTGCAGCATGCGCGCCGGGTCGGGCAGGCGCGCCTCGGGCGTGAAATCGAAGCCGTTGATGATGTCGCCGCGATAGGCGGGCAGTTCCACCTCGCCCACCTTCTCGGTGGGCGCCGAGCGCGGCTTGGCGAACTGGCCGGCCATGCGGCCCACCTTGACCACCGGCACCTTGGCGCCGAAGGTCAGCACCACAGCCATCTGCAACAGCACCTTGAACGTGTCGCGGATGATGTCGGCGTTGAACTCGGCAAAGCTTTCGGCGCAGTCGCCGCCCTGCAGCACAAAGGCGCGGCCACCGGCGGCCTCGGCCAGCCGGGCCTTGAGCGCGCGTGCCTCGCCGGCGAAGACCAGCGGCGGGTAGCGCGAAAGCTGCGTCTCGACCCGCTCGAGCGCGGCGCGGTCGGGCCAGTCGGGCATCTGCACCCGCGGCCTGCTTCTCCAGCCTGACTTGCTCCAACTCTCGCTCATCGCGATTCCTCCAACTGGGACGCCCGTCCCGGCGGTTGCCGGCCTGCAAGCGGCGCGGGTTCCGGCCCGGGCCTCCGGCAGCGGACCGGGGGGCGTGTCAAATCCCCTTATACCCCCCTGTACGGGTATGAAAACCCCAACATGGCGCGACCTGCATGCCCGCCGCATAGGGCGCGGGCCATGCGACTGACGGGCGCCGCCGGGGGCGGGGTGGGGCGGAAATACTTGTCAGACCTCGCGCGCGAGGCTAAGGCGCGGGAAGAACGTTGCCAGGTTACCCACCATGCCCGCTCGCCCCGATTTCCTTTCCAGCCCATCCGCCGGCCCTGTTTCCGGGGCAGCGCCCCGGTCATCGGGCGCCGCAAGGCAAGGGGGTTCGTCCTCGGCCTCGCATGCCGCGCCCGGCGCCGGCCGGGCGGGGCCGGGCGTGGCGGCGCCGCGCCAGCGCCATTTCGTCTTCGTGCTGCTCAACCAGTTCAGCCAGCTGTCATTCGCCGCCGCTATCGAGCCGCTGCGCATTGCCAACCGCATGAGCGGGCAGGCGCTTTACCGCTGGACGCTGATGTCGGAAAGCGGCGCGCCGGTGGCCTGTTCGAACAGCACCCGGATCGCCGCCGATTCCGCGCTCGGCGAGATCGGGCGCGACGATGTGGTGCTGGTGTGCGGCGGCATTGATGTGCGTTCCAACACCAGCGTGGCGGTGCTCAACTGGCTGCGCCGGGTGGCGCGGCGCGGCTCGGTAATGGGCGGGCTGTGCACCGGCGCGCATGCGCTGGCCAAGGCCGGGCTGCTGGACGGGCGCCGCGCCACCATCCACTGGGAAAACCGCGACGGCTTTTCCGAAGATTTTCCCGAGGTGGCGCTGACCAAGACGGTGTTTGCCATCGATGGCAACCGCATTACCGCCGCCGGCGGCACCGCCTCGCTCGATCTGATGCTGACGCTGATCGCCGACGACCACGGCAAGGATCTGGCCAATGCCGTGGCCGACCAGATGATCTATGCCGCCATCCGCACCGAGACCGATGTCCAGCGGCTGTCGATTCCGGCGCGGATCGGGGTGCGCCATCCGCGGCTGGCCGAGGTGATCGCCAAGATGGAAAGCCATATCGAGGAGCCGGCCTCGCCGGCGGAACTGGCGGCGGCGGTGGGCATGTCCACGCGCCAGCTCGAGCGGCTGTTCCGCCGCTACCTGAACCGCAGCCCCAAGCGCTACTACATGGAGCTGCGTCTGGCACGGGCGCGCAACCTGCTCATGCAGACCGGCATGAGCGTGATCGAGGTGGCGCTGGCTTCGGGTTTCACCTCGCCGTCGCATTTCTCGAAATGCTACCGCGCGCAATACGGCACCACGCCCTATCGCGAGCGTGGCAGCCAGGGTATTGGCGATATCGCCGGCGCCGAGCCGGGCGACGATCTGCCCGAGACAGACCTGGAAGAATGATCGCAGCCACCCCGACGGAACCTTAAACGGGTTTTTGAAGGCACCGCGAAGCCGAAAACCCCTGTTCAACCGGCGCTGTCGGCGGTAAGGTGCGCGCCATAAACAATAAACCATAGGGGAGTTATCCATGAAAAAACTGCTTCTTGCCGCATCGGTATCTGCCTTCGCCGCCGGCGGTGCGCTGGCCGATGAAGTGCGTATGGGCGTGCTGCTCGGTTTCACCGGCCCGATCGAATCGCTGACCGGCCACATGGCCGACGGCGCCGAACTGGCCTGGCAGGAAATCAACGAGGGCGGCGGCATTCTCGGTGGCCAGATGATCGTGCCGGTGCGCGCCGATTCCGGCTGCGTCGACTCGGCGCTGGCACAGGCGTCGGCCGAGCGTCTGATCACCTCGGATGGCGTGGTCGCCATCATGGGCGCCGACTGCTCGGGCGTGACCCGCGCGGTGCTGGAAAACGTCGCCATGGCCACCGGCGTGCCGATGATCTCGCCCTCGGCCACCAGCCCGGGCTTCACCACCTTCGATTCGGGCGGGCTGTTCTATCGCACCTCGCCCTCGGATGCGCGCCAGGGCTTCATTCTGGCCGAGATCGTGATGGGGCGCGGCATTGACACCGTCGCCGTGACGCACACCAACAACGACTACGGCGCGGGCTTTGCCAATGCCTTTGTCGAAAGCTTCACCGAGATGGGCGGCACGGTCACCGTCAACGTGCCGCATGAGGAAGCGCGCGGCGACTATTCGGCGGAAGTGGGCACGCTGGCCTCGGCCGGTGGCGATGCGCTGGTGATCCTGGGCTATGTCGATGGCGGCGGTTCGGTCCTGCGCACCGCATGGGAGCTGGGCGCGTTCGAGCAGTTCTTCATCGGCGACGGCATGTATGGCGACGAGCTGGTTGCCAATGTCGGCGAGGCGCTTGAAGGCACCATCGGCACCATCCCCTGGGCCGCGGGCGAAGGCGCTGACCGCTTCCACGAGATGGCCGCCGAGGCCGGTATCGCCGGTCAGAGTTCCTATACCCGTGAAAGCTATGACGCCGCCGCGCTGCTGGCGCTGGCCGCTCAGGCTGCGGGCGAGGCGACGCCGGCGGGCATTGCCGCCAACGTGCTGAACGTTGCCAACGCCCCGGGCGAGGAAATCCTTCCCGGTGAACTGGCGCGCGGTCTGCAGATCCTGGCCGAGGGTGGCGAGGTCAACTATGTCGGCGCCACCAATGTCGAACTGGTCGGCCCGGGCGAGGCTGCCGGCAGCTATCGCGAGTATGTCGTCGAGAACGGCGAATTCGTGACCGTTCAGTTCCACTGAGCGGCAAGCGTGACAAGCGCTGCTTGACATTCGGCCCGGGGGGGTTATCGCTCCCCGGGCCGTTTTTCTGAAGCACCCATCCGGCAACGATCCGGGGCACGGGCGCGGGATGATCCCGCCTCGGCAGGGGCACAGGTGACAGGGGGAATGCATGATTCGCGTCGAGGATCTGCACAAGCATTTCGGCGGGTTTCACGCCGTTGAC
>JAFIEG010000006.1 GCA_020832665.1 Pararhodobacter sp.
TCGGCGTGCGGGCCACCTACCCCTATCTCTTTGCCGCCGTCTAGCTGGTCGAGGGGGTGGGGTCAATTTGCGGGTGCCCGGGGGGGGGGCGCCCCCCCTCGCCGCTGGCGCAGCTCACCCCCCGGAGTATTTTCGGCAAGATGAAGGAGCAGCGATGATTTCCGTTCGGGCCGAGAGTTTTCGCCTGGCCGAGGTGTTCACCATCGCGCGCGGCAGCCGCAGCGCGGCCGAAGTGTTGAGCGTCGAGATTGTGCACGACGGCGTTGCCGGGCGCGGCGAATGCGTGCCCTATGCGCGCTATGACGAATCGCTCGATAGCGTGGCGGCGCAGATCGAGGCGTTGCCTTCAGGCATTGACCGCGCCGCCTTGCAGGCGGCGTTGCCCGCCGGCGCGGCGCGCAATGCGGTCGATTGCGCCCTGTGGGACTGGGAAGCCAAGCGCGCCGGGCGCCGGGTATGGGAGCTGGCGGGCCTGCCGGCACCGGTGCCGCTGGTGACGGCCTTCACCCTGTCGCTGGATGCGCCCGAGCGCATGCGTGCAGCGGCGGCGCGCAATGCGCATCGCCCGCTTCTGAAAATCAAGCTGGGCACGCCCGATGACATGGCGCGGCTGGAGGCGGTGCGCGCCGGCGCCCCCGATGCGCGCATCATCGTTGATGCCAATGAGGGCTGGACGGCCGAGATTTATTCCGAGCTTGCCCCGCATCTGTTGCGCCTTGGCGTGGACATGGTGGAACAGCCGTTACCCGCCGGGCAGGATGACTTGCTCGCCGAAATCGAGCGCCCGTTACCGGTCTGCGCCGATGAAAGCTGCCATGACCGTTCCAGCCTGCCGGCGCTGAAGGGCAAGTACGACATGATCAACATCAAGCTCGACAAGACCGGCGGGCTGACCGAGGCGCTGGCGCTGCGCGAGGCGGCGCTGGCGGCGGGCTATCGGGTGATGGTGGGCTGCATGGTGGGCACCTCGCTGGCCATGGCGCCGGCGGTTCTGGTGGCGCAGGGGGCCGAATTGGTGGATCTTGACGGCCCGCTGCTGCTGGCCGAAGACCGCGAACATGCGCTGCAATACGACGCGGCGGGCGTGCATCCGCCCGCAGCCGCGCTCTGGGGATAGGAGAGAAGATGAACCGCACCGTCTATGTGAATGGCGACTACCTGCCCGAGGAAGAGGCGAAGGTGTCGATCTTCGACCGCGCCTTCCTGATGGGTGACGGGGTCTATGAGGTGACATCGGTGCTGGGCGGCAAGCTGATCGATTTCGACGGCCATATCGCCCGGCTGCAGCGCTCCTGCAACGAACTTGATCTGACCAACCCGCTGGACCGCGAGGGCTGGCTGCATATTCACCGCGAACTGGTGGAAAGGAACGCCATCGATGAGGGGCTGATCTATCTGCAACTCACCCGCGGTGCACCGGGTGACCGCGATTTCGCCTTCCCGCCCGCCAGCACGCCGCCCACCGTGGTGCTGTTCACCCAGGCCAAGCCGGGCCTGGCCGACAGCGCACAGGCGAAGACCGGGATCAGGGTGATAGCCATCGACGATCTGCGCTGGGGGCGGCGCGATATCAAGACCACGCAGTTGCTTTACCCGTCGATGGGCAAGATGATGGCCGTCAAGGCGGGCTGCGACGACGCCTGGATGGTCGAGGATGGCTTCGTCACCGAGGGCACCTCGAACAACGCCTATATCGTCAAGGGAAACCGGATCGTCACCCGCCAGCTTTCCAGCGACATCCTGCACGGGATCACTCGCGCCGCGGTTCTGCGTTTCGCGCGCGAGGCGCAGATGGAGGTCGAGGAACGCCCCTTTACCATCGCCGAGGCGCAGGCCGCCGACGAGGCCTTCATCACCTCGGCCAGCGCTTTCGTGACGCCGGTTGTGGAAATCGACGGCACGGCGCTGGGCGGCGGCAAGCCCGGCCCGGTGGCGGCGCGGCTGCGCGAGATATATCTCGACGAGATGCGCAAGGCGGCGATCTGACGCCGGAAAGTCTGCATCCCTTCATCTTGCGTCGAAATACGCCGGGGGGAGTCCGCGCAGCGGACGGGGGACAGAGCCCCCCGCCTGCCCCGCCTTGCCTCAACCCGCGGCCTTGACGCCGAACAGCACTGCCTGCTCGTTGCGGTCGAAGCGCGCGCCCGATTTTTTCCGCTTGTCGGCTGCCACCGCCTTGCCGCGCTCGAAAGCCGGGCGCGCGGCCAGCTCGTCGAGCCAGCGCTGCATGTGCGGCTTGTCGTCAAGCGTCTGCTCCTGACGTTTCCACAGGATCGCCCAGGGCCAGATCGCCATGTCGGCAATGGACAGGAAATCGCCCGCCACATAGCGGTTTTCGGCCAGCTGCCGGTCAAGCACGCCGTAAAGCCGGCCCACCTCGCGGCGGTAGCGGTCCTTGGCGTAGGGCAGATCCTGCGGCGGGTCCATGTTGGGGGCATAGCTGACGAAATGGTGGCACTGGCCGGCCATCGGCCCCACCCCGCCCATCTGCCACATCAGCCACTGATCGACGGCGACGCGCTCGCGTTCGCTCGGGCCGCCGAACTGGCCGGTCTTGCGTGCGAGATACTGCAAGATGGCGCCGGATTCGAAGATGGAAATGGGCGCGCCATCGGGGCCTTGAGGATCGACAATGGCGGGCATGCGGTTGTTGGGCGCGATCTTCAGGAAATCGGGCTCGAACTGTTCGCCGGCGCCGATATTGACCAGCTTCACCCGATAGGGCAGGCCCATCTCTTCCAGCGCGATAGTGACTTTCCAGCCATTCGGGGTGGGCCAGTAGTGAAGGTCGATTTCTTGGCTCATGCTCGGCTCCTTGCTTTGCGCACAAACTGTGCCGGGAGGCCGGAGAAGGCAAGGGCCGCGCAGGAAAGGTTCAGAGCACCAGTTCGTAAAGCAGCAGCATGTCTCGCGCGCTCGCGGTGCCCTCGGGGCGGGCGATGCGGCGCAGGTGCATCTCGGTTTCGGTAATGATGGCGTAATCGACCAGCGCCCGCGCCGCGCCCAGATCGTGGTGGCTCAGAAGCGCGCGAAAGCTGGCATGGATGCGCGCATAGGTCAGGCTGAGTTCGGCAGCACCCATTCCCTGAAGGGCCTGTTCCAGTCGCTGACGGCCCGCATCGTCGATCGGCCCGGCTGAAACCGGTGCCAATGTGCCGGCTTCATGCGCCTGCACCCGGTCGTGATGGCCCGGCGCCAGCGCGAGACCGGCGAACAGCGCCGTGCCCAGCGCCAGCCATCCCAGCCGCGCTGCGCCGCATTCTTCGCGCAGGAATGCCGTCAGTGGTGACTGCACCATCCGTTCACCCCGGGTTTCGTTCCTTCCCGCCAAGCAGGCTGCAATCGAAACCGGGCGATTTCTTGACCGCTTCGGCGCCTTTTTCGGGTGAATCGGCCCCGCACGCGGGCGATGGCGGCCGCCATGGCGTGCCTGGCGCATTGACCAGCGCTGCCCCCCGGCCTATTCGCTTTCGTGGAACGGTCGTGGCGAACGGGCAAGCGGGCAGGAGAGCGTGATGAGCGGGGCATCCGATGGCGGCTGGCGGCCGCGCACCGTGGCGGTTCATGCCGGTGCGCGCCGCAGCCAGTATGGCGAAGTGGCCGAGCCCATCTGGCTGACGCAGGGTTTCGTCTATCCCTCGGCCGAGGCCGCCGAGGCTCGCTTCCTGCAGGCAGGGGACGACGAGTTCATCTATGCCCGCTACGGCAACCCAACCACCGCCGTGTTCGAATCGCGCATTGCCGCGCTTGAGGGTTGCGAGGACGGCTTCGCCACCGCCAGCGGCATGGCCGCCGTCTCGGGCGCGCTGATGGCGATGCTGCGCGCGGGCGATCATGTGGTGGCCTCGCGCGCTCTCTTCGGCTCGTGCCTTTATGTTCTCGAAGAGGTGCTTGTGCGTTTCGGCGTGAAGGTCGATTTCGTCGATGGCACCGATCCGGATGCGTGGCGCGCGGCGATCAGGGCGGGCACGAAGGCGGTGTTTCTGGAATCGGTCTCGAACCCCGCGCTCGAGGTGATCGATATCGCTGCCGTGGCGGCACTGGCGCATGAGGCCGGAGCGCTGGTGGTGGTGGACAATGTCTTTGCCACGCCGGTCTTCAGCCGCGCCGTCGAGCTGGGCGCCGATGTCATAATCTATTCGGCGACCAAGCATATCGACGGGCAGGGGCGCTGCCTGGGCGGGGTTATCCTGGGCTCGCGCGAATTCATCCGTGGCACCGTCGAGCCCTACATGAAACACACCGGCGGCGCGATGAGCCCGTTCAACGCCTGGGTGCTGCTGGGCGGGCTGACCACGCTAGATCTGCGCGTGCGCGCGCAGGCGGCGACGGCGCAGCAGCTGGCCGAGGCTTTGCAGTGCCATGAAAAACTTTCGCGTGTCATCTTTCCTGGCCTGCCCGATCACCCCCAGCACGCCATCGCGCGCGCGCAGATGGGCGGGCCGGGCACGATGCTGGCGATCGATCTCAAGGGCGGCAAGGACGCGGCCTTTCGATTTCTCAACGCGCTGCAAATCGCGATCATCTCGAACAATCTGGGCGATGCGCGCTCGATCGCCACGCACCCGGCCACAACCACCCATCAGCGCCTGCCCGATGCCAGCAAGGCGGCGCTGGGCATCACGCCGGGGCTGATAAGGCTGAGCGTGGGGCTGGAGGACAGCGCCGATCTGCTGGCCGATATCCTGTCTGCGCTGGATGCGGCATAGGCAGCGCCGGGCCGGGTTTCGCCGCTTTCGGGTGATCCGGCGCCGTGCCCCGGGCGTAAACACTGTTGAAACTTCGGGGTATCTGCCTAACTCTCAAGCCCGGGCCACAGCTTGCGCCTGACCCCGCAACCGCAAACGAGGGGACGCCATGAACATTCACCGCCCGATCGGCGAGCGTGAACCCGGCCGCGACGAGGCCGAGGCCGCGCTTGATACCCTGCGCCGCTGGGCTGGCCGCGCCAGCGACAGCGAGATCGCCGCGCTCGATCCGGCGGTTGCAAGGCTCCTGCCGGGCGTCAACGATCCGGATTATCCGGTGCTCAGGCGCGAATACCCGGCCGATTTCGCCCCCGATACTGCCTACAGGCGCTCGATGCCCGATCTGCAGAACGGCCCGTCGAGCCTGATTCGCGGTGCCCGCCGGGCGATCCAGCATGTCGGCATATCCAATTTCCGCCTGCCGATCCGTTTTCGCACCCGCGATTCCGATGGCGCGGGCATGGGTGATCTGGTGCTGGAAACCAGCGTAACCGGCACCGTCAGCCTTGATGCCGAAAAGAAGGGCATCAACATGAGCCGCATCATGCGCAGCTTCTACCGCCATGCCGAGAAGCGCTTCAGCCTTGGCGTGATCGAGGCCGCGCTCGATGACTACAAGACCGATCTGGAAAGCCTGGATGCGCGCATCCAGATGCGATTTTCCTTTCCCATGCGGGTGGAAAGCCTGCGCTCGGGCCTGTGGGGCTGGCAGTATTACGACATCGCGCTGGAACTGGCCGAGCGCGGCGGCACGCGCCGGCGCTTCATCCATCTCGATTACGTCTATTCCTCGACCTGCCCCTGCTCGCTGGAACTGAGCGAGCATGCGCGCATGGCGCGCGGCCAGTTGGCAACGCCGCATTCGCAGCGCTCGGTGGCGCGCATCTCGGTCGAGCTTCTGCCCGGCGCGGTGCTGTGGTTCGAGGACCTGGTCGAGATCTGCCGCGCCGCCGTGCCCACCGAAACGCAGGTCATGGTCAAGCGCGAGGACGAGCAGGCCTTTGCCGAACTCAACGCTGCCAACCCGATCTTCGTGGAAGACGCCGCGCGGCTGTTCAGCGAGGCGCTGCAACGCGATGATCGTATCGGCGATTTCCGGGTGGTTGCCAGCCATCAGGAAAGCCTGCACAGCCATGATGCGATCAGCGTGCTGAGCGAAGGGCCGACCTTCGCCGCCGACAGCATCGACCCGAAGCTGTTTGCCAGCCTGGTTCACGCGGGCTGAGGGCATGGCGCCTTGCGGGCCCTGCGGCTTGCGGCCATCACCATGACTTGCATCAATGCGCGGGTGGACATGCCTGCTAGTCTTGCCGCCGGGTAAGTGTTGTTGCCCGGCAGCAGGGCGAGTTTGAGCAATGGCTGGCGAGATCATCCAGGCGAATGACACCGCGCCCGAGGGCGAAACCGGCTGGCAGGCCGCGCGCGCGCGGCTCGACGGGCTGCCCGGCGGCGGGCTCAACATCGCGCATGAGGCCGTCGAGCGCCATGTCGCCGCCGGCCATGGCGATCAGCCGGCGCTGATCTGGCTGGGCAAGGAGGGCGCGCGCGAGGTGCTTTCCTATGCCGAACTGTCGGCGCAGGCGGCGCGCTTTGCCAATGTCCTGCACGCGCAGGGTATCGCGCGCGGCGAGCGGCTCTTCCTGCTCTCAAGCCGTGTGCCGGCGCTTTACGCCGCCACGCTGGGCGCACTCATGGCCGGCGTGGTGGTCAGCCCGCTCTTTGCCGCTTTCGGCCCCGAGCCGGTGCGCGCGCGCATGAAGATCGGCGAGGCCAGCGTGCTGGTCACCACCGCGGCGCATTACAAGCGCAAGGTGGCGCCCTGGCGCGAGGAAATGCCGGGGCTGAAGCTGGTGCTGATCATCGGCGATGACGCCCCCGAGGGCTGCGTGGCGTTGGGCCCGACCATGCAAGCGGCTTCCGACAGCTTTGAAACCGTCGCCACCGGCCCCGAGGACATGGCGCTGCTGCATTTCACATCCGGCACCACCGGCAAACCCAAGGGCGTGGTGCATGTGCACGAGGCGGTGGTCGCGCATGCCGAGACCGGGCGGCTGGCGCTCGATCTGCGCCCCGGCGACAACTACTGGTGCACCGCCGATCCGGGCTGGGTGACGGGGATGAGCTATGGCATCATCTCGCCGCTGTGCAACCGCGTGACCATGGTGGTGGACGAGGCCGAGTTTGACCTCGAGCGCTGGTATTCGATTCTGGAACGCGAGCGCGTGCAGGTCTGGTACACCGCCCCCACCGCAATTCGCATGATGATGCGCGCCGGCAAGGGGGTGGCGCAGGGGCATGCTTTCCCGGCGCTGCGCTTCCTGGCCTCGGTGGGCGAGCCGCTCAATGCCGAATGCGTGCTCTGGGGGCAGCAGGTTTTCGGCCTGCCCTTTCATGACAACTGGTGGCAGTCCGAAACCGGCGGCATCATGATCGCCAACATGCCCGGGATGGATATCAAGCCCGGCGCCATGGGCAAGCCGCTGCCGGGCATCGAGGCGGGCATCGTCAGCCAGGAGGGCGACGCAGTCAGCGAACTGCCCGATGGCGAGATCGGCGAACTGGCCCTGCGCCCCGGCTGGCCCTCGATGATGCGCGAATATCTCGGCCAGCCCGAGCGCTACGCAAAATGCTTTGCCGGCGGCTGGTACCTGACCGGCGATCTGGCGATGCGCGACGGCGACGGGTATTTCTGGTTCGTCGGCCGCGCCGATGACCTGATCAAGAGCGCGGGCCATCTGATCGGCCCCTTCGAGGTGGAAAGCGCGCTGATCGAGCACGCGGCGGTGGCCGAGGCGGCGGTGATCGGCGTGCCCGACGAGACCGCCGGTGAGGTGGTCAAGGCCTTCGTCACGCTCAAGGCCGGTTTCGAGGCCGGCGAGGCATTGGAGCGCGAATTGCGCGGCCATGCCCGCAAGAAGCTGGGCCCCGCCGTGGCCCCGCGCGAGATCGTGTTTCGCGACAGCCTGCCGCGCACCCGCTCGGGCAAGATCATGCGCCGGCTTTTGCGCGCGCGCGAACTGGGTCTGCCCGAGGGCGATCTTTCCACCCTTGAAGGGGATGCGACATGAGCACCAAGGTCAAGCTGGATCACCAGCACTCGCTGGAACTTCTGCGCCGCATGATCCGCATTCGCCGCTTCGAGGAAAAGTGCTACGAGCTTTACACGCAGGAACATATCCGCGGTTTCCTGCATCTCTATGACGGCGAGGAAGCGGTGGCGGTGGGCGTGGCGGCGGCGCTGGAAGAGCGCGATCGCGTCGTTTCCACCTATCGCGAGCATGGCCACGCCCTGGCGCGCGGCATGAGCATGGAATCGGCGCTGGCCGAGATGTATGGCAAGGCCACCGGCTGCGCCGGCGGGCGCGGCGGCTCGATGCATCTGTTCGATGCCGAGACCAACCTCTATGGCGGCAATGCCATCGTCGGCGGCGGCTTGCCCTTGGCGGTGGGGCTGGGGCTGGGCGACGCCTTGCAGGGCGAGGACCGGGTAACAGTCTGTTTTTTTGGCGACGGGGCGCTGGCCGAGGGCGCCTTTCACGAATCGATGAACCTGGCCGCGCTGTGGAAGTTGCCGGTCTATTTCGTGCTGGAAAACAACCTCTTTGCCATGGGCACCGCCGTTGAACGGGTGCAGGCCAACACCGATTTCGCCGCCCGCGCCGCCAGCTACGGCATGCATGCCGAAACGGTCGATGGCAACGATGTGGTGGCGGTCGAGGCCGCTTCCCGGCGGCTGGTCGAGGCAATCCGCGCCGGCGAGGGGCCGCAATTCCTGCATTGCCGCACCTATCGCACCCGCCCGCATTCGATGTTCGACGCCGAGAAATACCGCGACAAGGCCGAGGTGGCCGAATGGCGCAAGAAAAGCCCCATCAAGCGGTTTCAGAACTGGCTGCTGGAAAACAAGCTGGTGCGCGAAGCCGAGATCGAGGCGATCGAGCAAGAGGTCGAGGCGCAGCTGAGAAACGCCGTCGCCGCCTGCGAACAGGCGCCCTGGGAGCCGGTGGAGGATCTCGCGCGCCACACGGTCGCCGAGGCCCGGCCCGAGCCGCCCGCACCCGTGAAACCCGGCAAACTGATCGACAGCACCTATCGCGAGTGCTGCCGGCAGGCGATCACCGAGGCGCTGTTGCGCGATGAGCGCGTGTTCATGATGGGCGAGGATATCGGCGCTTATGGCGGCTGCTATGCGGTGTCGATGGGGTTACTCGACGAATTCGGCCCCGAACGCATCCGCGACACGCCGCTGGCCGAGGGCGGTTTCACCGGCGCCGGCATTGGTGCGGCGATGGCCGGCATGCGCCCGATCGTGGAAATCATGACGGTCAATTTCTCGCTGCTGGCGCTCGATCAGATCCTCAACACCGCCGCCGCCATGCGCCACATGTCGGGCGGGCAGTTCGGCGTGCCGCTGGTGATCCGCATGGCAACCGGCGCCGGGCGGCAGCTTGCGGCGCAGCATTCGCATTCGCTTGAAAATTACTACGCCCACATCCCCGGCCTGCGCGTGGTGACGCCGGCCACGCTGGAGGATGCGCGCGGCATGCTGTGGACGGCGCTGCAGGAACCCGATCCAGTGATCATCTTCGAGCATGTGATGCTCTACAACATGGCCGGGCAGATCGCTGAAAATGCCAGGCCGGTCGATATCGACCGCGCCGCCATCCGCCGCAAGGGGCGCGACGTGACGCTGATCTCCTATTCGCTGTCGGTGTGGAAGGCGCTGGAAGCCGCCGAGGAGCTGGCGAAAGAAGGGATCGAGGCCGAGGTGATCGACCTGCGCAGCCTGCGCCCCATCGATGACGAAACCATCATGGAATCGGTCGCGCGCACCCGAAGGGCGGTGGTGGTCGATGAGGGCTGGCGCACCGGCTCGCTGGCCGGCGAGATTGCGGCGCGGGTGCAGGAGCATTGCTTCTGGCATCTGGATGCGCCGGTGGGCCGCGTCTGCTCGGCCGAAGTGCCGGTGCCCTATCCCAAGCATCTGGAAACCGCCGCGCTGCCGCAGGTGGCTGATATCGTGGCGGCGGTCAAGGCAATGCCGGGAATTGGGCCGGGGGTGGGGAAATGAGCCTGTTCAAGATGCCCTCGCTGGGCGCCGACATGGAGGAAGGGACGCTCACCGAATGGCTGGTCAAGCCCGGCGACAAACTTGCGCGCGGCGATATCGTGGCGGTGGTGGAGACCCAGAAGGGTGCCATCGAGATCGAGATCTTCGAGGCCGGCGAGGTGGCGGAACTGATCGCCGAGCCGGGCCAGACCCTGCCGGTGGGCGCGTCGCTGGCGCGTATCAGAAAGCCGGGCGAGGAAGAGGAGGACGAGCCGCAACCCGCCGCGCCCGAGGCCGAGGTCGAACCCGAAGCAGAACCCGAACCCAAGGCCGAACCGGTCGCAACCCCGGAACCCACCGAACCGCCCGTGCGCAGCACGGGCAGCGCCCGCCCGCCCCCCAGGCGGGCGCTTTCGCGCCCACCCCGGGCGGGCGCTGCCCGTGCTGCGGCAGGCGATAACGGTTCACTGGAATCGCAAGGCGCGCTCGCCTCGCCCGCCGCGAAGGCTCGCGCCGCCGAGGCCGGGCTCGATCTGGCTGCCATAACCGGCTCGGGCCCCGGCGGGGCGGTGCTGCTGGGCGATGTCGAGAAGCATCTGAAAGACGCGCCCTCCGTCGCCGAATCCGCGCCGAAGGATGAGCCCGCCGACAACCCCGCCAGGAAGCCGGCCAAGGGCAAGCCGGGGCTGGACATGGCCGAGATGCGCCGCGCCATCGCCGCCGCCATGAGCCGCGCCAAGCGCGAGATCCCGCATTACTACCTTGCGCACCGTATCGACCTGCAAGCCGCGCAGGACTGGCTGGGCAAGACGAATGCCGAGCGCAGCCCCGACCAGCGCCTGCTGATGGGCGCACTTTTGATCCGCGCCACGGTGCGAGCGCTGCCCAGGGTGCCCGAACTCAATGGCCGCTTCGAGAGCGAGGAATACGCCCCCGCCGAGCCCGTCCATTGCGGCATGGCGGTGGCCATGCGCGGCGGCGGGCTGATCGCGCCCGCGATCCTCGATGCGCAGGAAAAGGGGCTTGACGAGATCATGGCGGCGATGCGCGATATTGTCGCGCGCACCCGCACCGGAAGGCTGCGCAACAGCGAGATCACGCAGGGCACCATCACCATTTCCAGCCTGGGCGAGAACGGGGTGGATGCGCTTTTCGGCGTCATCTATCCGCCGCAGGTGGCGCTGGTGGGCTTTGGCGCGCCGCGCCTTGAACCCGTGGCCCATAACGGCGCCGTCACCGCCCGGACTTGCATCACCGCCACCCTCGCCGCCGATCACCGCGTCAGCGATGGCCGTCGTGGTGCCGCCTTCCTTGCCGAAATCGACCGCTTGCTGCAGGAGCCCGAGAACCTATGAACCCCGCCGATATCCGTGCCGCCTTCATCGAGGATCTGACCTCGGTTGCCCCCGATATCGACCCCGAAACCCTGGATGACGACGAGCACATGCAGGATGATCTGGGGCTTGATTCGATGGATTTTCTCAACCTGGTCAGCGCGCTGCACAAGCGCTTCGGCCTGCCGATCCCCGAATCGGATTATCCCGAGCTGGCCACCACCGCCAAGGCCGTGCGCTATCTGGGCAAGGCGCTGGCGGGCTGAGGGCGATGCATCGCGCCATTTGCAGGGCGCTGGCCGGGCTGTGGCTGCTCATCGCCTCGGCCCTGGCCGTTCTCGTCCCGGCGCAGGCCGGGGCGCAAACCGATAACGGCCCCGTGCTGCATGTCTTCTGGAGCCACACCTGCCCGGTCTGCATTCGTCAGGCGCCCTGGATCGACGGGCTGGAGGCACGTTATCCGGGCCTGCGCGTGGTGAAGATGGAGCTGTCGCAAGATGAGCGCTACCGCCCGCTGTTTCAGGAAATGGCTTCTGAGCGCGGCATCCGCGCCGAATTCGTTCCCACGCTGATGCTGGGCCCGCGCGCCTGGGTGGGCGACACGCAAGCCCAGCGCGCCGAGATCGAGGCGGCGATCGAGGCCACGCTCGCCGGCGTGGCGCCCGAGCCGGCGGCCAATGGCGCCCTGCGCCTGCCTATGCTGGGCGAGGTCGATCCGGCCTCGGCGTCGCTCATGGGGCTGACGGTGCTGATTGCCTTTGTCGATGGCTTCAACCCCTGCTCGCTCTGGGTGCTGACGCTGCTTCTGGGCATGGTCATCGCCTCGGGCTCGCGCCGGCGGGTGGCGGTGGTGGGGGTCAGTTTTCTGCTCACCACGGCGCTGATCTATGGCGCCTTCATCGCCGGGCTGTTCAGCATCATGGCCTGGGCCTTTGCGCTGCCCTGGGTGCGCTGGGCGGTGGCGCTGTTTGCGCTGGGCTTCGGGCTGGTCAGCATCAAGGATTACTTCTGGTACGGGCGCGGCATCAGTTTCTCCATCCCCGAGGGGCAGAAACCCGGCATCTACACCCGCCTGCGCCGGCTGCGGCAGGCGGATCTGGGCATGCCGGCGCTGGTGGGGGCAACGGTGGCCATGGCCGCCGGCATCGCGCTGGTGGAACTGCCCTGCACCGCCGGGTTCCCGGTGCTTTGGTCGGGCATACTGGCCGAGCGGGGCATCGCCACCGGCGCCGGATTCTGGGGGCTGCTTTCGGTCTATGTGCTGATCTATCTGGGGGTCGAGCTGATCATCTTTGCCGTTGCCGTGACGGCGATGAGCCTTGGCCGCATGGGCGAGCGCCACGGTCGCGCGCTCAAGCTGATCGGCGGTGCGGTGATGGTGGCGCTGGCCGGCGCGATGGCGTTGCGCCCCGAAATGATGGAGGATTTCGCCGCCTCGACGCAGCTCTTCGCCGCAGCGATGGGGCTGGCGGCGCTGGTGCTGCTGATCGACCGGCTGCGCGCGGGCGGGCAGCGCGGCTGATACCAGGTCCGATTGATACGCTGCTTGTGCTGGCGCACGGGCGGGCATGCAGGCCAGGGTATCGGAATCGATCAAACGGATTTCGCATAGTCGCCGGCAGGATGGGCAATCCAGCCCACCCCGCGCCTGCCCCGGCGCCTGCATGCGGCAAAGGCGATTCCATTTTTCCGGGCCATGCTGTAGGGCAGGCGAGAAAACCAAACCGGCCGGAAAGGGCAGGGAAGGTGCCAGCAGGCCCGGCCCGCCACAGGCCGCGAAGCCAGAAAGACCGCCCGATGCCCGCCTTCAACCCGCTTCATGACCGGCTCATCGCCCCGCTGGCCGATCGCGCCACGCCCCTTCTGCATCTGCCCGATGGCAGCACGGTTTCGGGTCAGAGCTTTTTTCGCGATGTCGCAAGGATCGCCGGCGCGCTCGATGCGCAGGGGCTGAAACCCGGCGACCGGCTGGCGGTGCAGGTCGAGAAATCGCCGCTGGCGCTGGCGCTGTTTTACGGCGCGGCCATGGCCGGGGTGGTGTATCTGCCGCTCAACCCCGCCTACACGCCCGAAGAGCTGGGCTATTTTCTCGAAAACTCGGGCGCGGCGCTGTTTCTGGCCGATGGCGCGCGCGCCGTCGCGCTGGCCCCGGTGGCGGCGCGGGCGGGCGCGCGGCTAATGGCGCTGAATGCCGATGGCTCGGGCGATTTCGCCGATGCCGTGGCCGCTGCCGCCCCGCGCGCGCACCCCACCCCGCGCGGCGAGGATGATCTGGCGGCGCTGCTCTACACCTCGGGCACCACCGGGCGCTCGAAGGGCGCGATGCTGAGCCAGCGCAACCTTCTGTCGAATGCCGAGGTGCTGGTTCGCGAATGGCGCTTCACATCCGAAGACGTGCTCTTGCACGCGCTGCCCATATTCCACACCCACGGGCTGTTCGTGGCCACCAACACCATTCTCGCCGCCGGCGGCTCGATGATCTTGCTGCCACGCCCCGATACCGATGCGCTGATCGAACATCTGCCGCGTGCAACCAGCCTGATGGGGGTGCCCACCTTCTACACCCGCCTGCTCGACGACAAGCGCCTGACCCGCGATCTGGTGGCGCATATGCGGCTCTTCGTTTCCGGCTCGGCGCCGCTGCTGGCGGAAACGCATGAGGTATTCGCGGCGCGCACCGGGCATCGCATTCTCGAACGCTACGGCATGACCGAGACCAACATGAACTCATCGAACCCCTATGAGTGCGAGCGCCGCGCCGGCACGGTGGGTTTTGCGCTGCCGGGGGTGGAGATCGCGATAACCGATCCCGAAACCGGCGCCGAGCGGCCGCAAGGCGAGATCGGCATGATCGAGGTGCGCGGGCCGAACGTGTTTCAGGGCTACTGGCAGATGCCCGAAAAGACCGTGGCCGAGCTGCGCGAAAACGGCTTCTTCATCACCGGCGATCTGGGCCGTTTCGACGATGATGGCTATCTGCAAATCGTTGGCCGGCAGAAGGATCTGATCATCGCCGGGGGCTACAACATCTACCCCAAGGAGATCGAGCTGGTGCTCGACGAGTTGCCCGGCGTGAAGGAAAGCGCCGTGATCGGCGTGCCGCACCCCGATCTGGGCGAGGCGGTGCTGGGCGTCATCGTGCCCGAGCCGGGCGCGCGCCCCGATGCGGTGGCGATCATGGCGGCGCTCGCGGGCCGGCTGGCGCGTTTCAAGCAGCCGCGCGCGCTGGAGCTGGTCGATGCGCTGCCGCGCAACACCATGGGCAAGGTGCAAAAGGCCGCGCTGCGCGAGCGTTTTGGCGGCAAGTTCGCCGGCTGAGTGTCGAGCCCCCTGGATGAGGGGCCAAAGCCCTTTGCGCGCGTCGTAAGACGGGCAATATTGCCCGTCCTACTTGGTCAGGATCAGCTTGCCCGCGCGGGTGATGCGCAGAACGTAAAGCTGATCGTTCAGTGTGATATGCGCCACACTGCCGCCGTCGGTCAGCGCCTGGGCGTCATGCACCGGCGCGCCGCTGCGCATGCAGCCGGGCAGCGAATGCGGCCCGCCCGGTCTTTGGCTCCGTGGCTGGCCGTCTGACCTGTCGGCCTGCGGCTGGTCGCTTGAGGCGGGCGAAAGCGGGTGGATGAGTCGGCGTTGCATGCATCTGCCTCGGCTGTTTAGGCTCTTTGATCTCGATCGCTTGTCGCCGGGCTGTTGCCATGTGCATGATGCATGGGCATTTCTGGCTGGGCATCCACTATCTGACAGAAACTGTCGGAATTGACAATCCCGCAAAACCGGCAATCCCGGGCGCGCCCCGCCACCACCGTTCCCGCCTCGCCGGCTTGCTTGACGCCACGCCAGCCGGCGGCTACCCGGATACGGCTCTTTCGCGGCACAGGAAGCGACACGCGTCATGAACCAAACCGCCGAACCCCAACGGCGAGGCGGCCTGCCCGCCACCGAGATGGCCAATGCCTTCGTGGCCTTCCTGTTCGCCGCCTCGGCGCCGGTGGCGATCATCCTTGGCGCGGGCATGCGCGGCGGGCTCAGCGAGGCCGATCTGGCCAGCTGGATATTTGCTGCCTTCGCCGTCAACGGCCTGCTGACCATCTTCATGTCGGTGCGTTACCGCCAGCCGCTGGCGTTTTTCTGGACGATACCGGGCACGGTGCTGGTGGGGCAGGCGCTGCAGACGCTGAGCCTGGCCGAGGTCATCGGCGCCTATCTGCTGACCGGGCTGTTGCTGCTGCTTCTGGGTGTCACCGGCTGGGTGCGCGCCGCCATGGACCGCATCCCCATGCCGATCGTGATGGGCATGGTGGCCGGGGTCTTCGTGCAGTTCGGGCTGGACTGGATCCTGGCCTTTGCCGAAGAATTCGTGCTGGTCGCGGCGATGAGCATCACCTTCTTCGCGCTGTCGGCAACGCCCCGTTTGCAAAAGCGCCTGCCGCCGATGATCGGGGTGCTGCTGGTAGGGCTGGCGGTGCTGCTGGTGCAGGGCACCGGCACGGGCGGCGACGAGGCCGCCGGCTGGGCGGATGGCGGGCGCGTGCTGGCCTCGCCGGGGCTCTACGCGCCGCAATTCACCCTGGCGGCGGCGCTGGAACTGGTTGTGCCGCTGGCAATCACGGTGATCGCGGCGCAAAATGCGCAGGGCATCGTCATTCTGCGAGCCGCCGGGCACAAGCCGCCGGTGAATGCCATCACCAATGCCTGCGGCGGCGCCTCATTGGTGACGGCGGTGCTGGGCAGCGTCTCGACCTGCCTTACGGGGCCGTCGAACGCGATCCTGGTTTCCAGCGGCAAGATCGAGCGGCACTGGATCGCGGCGGTGCTGCTGGGCACGTTGGGCATCATGTTCGGGGCGGTGGCGCCGCTGGTGACCGGCCTGCTTCTGGCCACGCCGATGGCCTTTGTCGCCACGCTGGCGGCGCTGGCGCTGTTACGCACGCTGCAGGGCGCATTCCAGACCGCCTTTGGCGAGGGCTTCCCGCTGGGCGCGCTGGTGGCGTTTCTCGTCACCCTGGCGGGCATGCCGGTGCTCAATATCGGCGCGCCCTTCTGGGGGCTGGTGTTCGGCGTGCTGGCCAGCTTGGCTCTGGAACGCGAGGCGTTTATACGCAAGCGGTGATGGTTTTTTGGGGGGGACCGATTCGGCAAGCGGTTACTTCGCCCGTGGCGCAGGCACGGGCAGCGCCCGTCCCGCCCCCCGTCACACCGAAGGTGCGCCCCTGCGGGGCGACTCGGGCGCTTCCCGCCCACCCCTGGGGCCGGTCGCTGCCCATGCCTGCCTCGCCCCTTGCGCCCTCGATCCAACTCAACCTGCCAGCCGCGCCCCCGGCGCGATAGTGGGCGGTGCGGCGTTCAGCTTGTCGATGGCAAAGCCCGCCGCTGTCTTGTAGCCGGCCATGAATTCAGCGCGTTCGGCGGCGGGAAACACGGCTTCGATATCGTCGAAGGTTCCACCGCAGCGCTCATCGACGATATTGAGCATCCCGAACGGTCCGTGACCGCGGTTGCGAAGCACCAGTTCCGACACCGGCGCGCAAAGCTCGGCCTCATAGGCCGCCAGTGCCGCAGGGCTCACGCCATGCGCCAGAAGCTTCGCCCCGATCATGCGGGCATCGACCACCGCCTGGCTCGCCCCGTTCGAGCCGGTGGGATACATCGCATGCGCCGCATCGCCCATCAGCGCCACCGGCCCATCGACCCAGAAGGGCGCCGGGTCGCGGTCGATCATTGGGTTTTCATAGGCGACATCGGCGCGGCGCAGCATTGCCGGCACATCCAGCCAGTCATAGCGAAAACCCTCGAAATGATGCGCGAAATCCTCGATGGCCACCTGCCGGAACCAGCCCTCGGGGCGGCGGCCCGGGTCGTCATCGACGGTCAGTTCGGCGATCCAGTTGATCAGCGCGCGGCCCTGGCTGTCGGGGTGCGAGATCGGATAGATCACCATGCGGTGGCGATGCGTGCCAAGGCCCACGAAGGATGAGCCGGTGCGGATGGGCCGGTCGCGCACCGTGCCGCGCCACATGATCACCCCGCCCCAGCGAATGGGGGGCTGATCGGGGTGCATCTGTGCCCGCACCGCGGAATGGATGCCATCGGCGCCGATCAAGAGCGCCCCGCGCGCTTCGGATGTGGTGCCGTCGGCATGGCTGACAAGTGCGCTGACCGTGCCGTCGCTTTCCTTGCGATAGCCGGTGACACGGCAGCCCGGGCGCACCGCATCTGTGCCCGCGCGCTCGATCAGGGTGCGGTAGAGCAGCATCTGGAAGGCGCCGCGATGCACGGCGTATTGCGGCCAGTTGTAGCCCGCTTCCAGCCCGCGCGGCTCGGCGAAAATGTCCTTTCCGTTAAGCCCCACCAACGCCCATTCGCGCGCCGGCACGCCGACATCGTCGAGCGCGCCGGTGTCGATTCCGAGGTCGAACAACTCGCGGATCGCGTTGGGCTGGATGTTGATGCCCACGCCCAGCGGCTTCATTTCCTGCGCCGCCTCAAAAACGGTGCAGCGCAGCCCGATCTGGTGCAGCGTCAGCGCCAGGCTCAGCCCGCCAATCCCGCCGCCGGCGATCAGCACTTCCGGTTTCGTCATTGCCAGCCCCTCCATGCCTGCAACGGTTTTACGCGCGCGCAAGCGTCTTCACAACCTTGGCCCGCCGATGGAAATTTTCCTTCAGCCATGACCGCGCCGCAAGGCAGGTTACCGAAACCGGCAATGGTAAGGTCAGCAATAATGTCCTATCTTGAGACACAGGGGAGGAAACCACGCAATACAGGGGTTTCCCATGACCGATATCACCACCTTCCATCCTTCCGGCGCGCTGCGCGCCCGCTTCAGCCGCCTTTTCGCCAGCATTGGCGAGGGTTTCGTTGCCTATGCCGATCGCCGCTCGCGGCGTTCGCAGATCGAGGAACTGAATGCGCTCAGCGATGGCGAGCTTGCCGCGCGCGGCATCAGCCGCGATCAGATCGTCGCCCATGTCTTCCGCGACCGGCTGCTGAGCCTGTAATCTCGGGCCAGGCGCGCCGGCGCGCTTGCGGCGCTTGGCGGGTTTTTTCTGGGCAAGCCTGCCTGTTCCTGTTAACCATTAGGAAAACAAGAACAGGCAGGCAGATGAGCAGTATCCCCGGTTTCCGCGGCGTTTATGCGGTTGACTGGGCGCAGGTGGCTCTGGGCGACGAACCCGGCCTTGCGCCCGACAACATGGCGCTGGGCATGAGTTGGCGCTGGCACGGGCAGGCGCTGCGGCTCGATGGCAGCGCGCCGGTTCTGTGGCTCGACCATCACGGGCGACTTTTCGATGCGCGGGCGCGGGTGCGCGAGCGGCTGGCGCGGCTGGCGCTTGCCCCCTCACCAAGCCTTGCACCGGCGGATACGCCGCTGCAACCCGCCCCCGAGGCCGCGCCCGCCCCTTTCGGGCACGATGAGATGCCCCCCGACAGTTTCTCGCTCACCGACGGGCTGCGCCTTTACCACGCGCGGCTGGTCCGCCGCGCCGGGCGCGTGCTGGCGGCGTTCTCGCCCTTCATGCCGCCCGCTGGGCAGGAACTTTGGGTCAGCGCCTGGCGCCCCGCCGCCGCGGCAGAACCCGGTTCTGGCAGAAACCGCCGCGGCGGAGTGATCTGCTTCCTGCCGGGCACGCGCATCGATACGCTGCGCGGCCCGCGCCCGGTCGAGGCGCTGGTGCCCGGCGAGAAGGTGATCACCCGCGACAATGGCGCGCAGCCGGTGATCTGGCGCGGCGAGACCCAGCTCAGCGGCGCCGAGCTTTACCTTTACCCGCATCTGCGCCCGGTGCGCATTGGTGCCGGGGCGCTCGCACAGGGCGCGCCCGAGAGCGATCTTCTGGTCTCGCCGCGCCACCGGCTGCTCATCGCTGGCGCCGAGGCGCTGTTCAACACGCCCGAGGTTCTGGCGGCGGCCGAGGATCTGCTCGACGGTCGCGCCATCAGGCGCGATTTCACCCTCACCACTGTCACCTATGTGCATCTGATGCTGCCGCGCCACGAGATCATCCGCGCCAACGGGCTGGAATGCGAAAGCTTCCACCCGGCGCTGGCCGACCCGGCGGTGCTGAAATGGCATGCGCGCTCGATCGAACGCGCCTGCCCCGGGCTGGTCAGCGAGCCGCAGCGCCTTGGCCCCGAGGCGCGGCGCTGCCTGAACCCTGTCGAGGCCGAGATCATGCGCCACGCGCTGGCCTGACGCAGCGGCGCACTGGCCCGGGGCGTTGACACTGCTGGTGGCGCCTGTATAAGCCGCGCGTCCGGGCAGGGCGTGTTGTATGCATGGTCGGGCTTTCATTGGTGTTGGTGGACCCCGCAAGGGGAAACCTGTCGCCCCGCAAGGGGAGGAGGACAACGCCCTTCACAAGCCCCCTCCGGGGGCGCGCAGAGGAAGGAGATCAGCGATGACCAAACGCACCGCTGCCAAGTACAAGATCGACCGCCGCATGGGCGAAAACATCTGGGGCCGCGCCAAGAGCCCCGTCAACCGCCGCGAATACGGCCCCGGCCAGCACGGCCAGCGCCGCAAGGGCAAGCTTTCCGATTTCGGCGTGCAGCTGCGCGCCAAGCAGAAGCTGAAGGGTTATTACGGCGATCTGACCGAAAAGCAGTTCAAGCGCATCTATGGCGAGGCCGCGCGCGTCAAGGGCGACACCGGCGAGAACCTGATCGGCCTCCTGGAGCGCCGGCTCGATGCCGTGGTCTATCGCGCCAAGTTCGTGCCCACGATCTTCGCTGCGCGCCAGTTCGTCAATCACGGCCATGTCGAGGTGAACGGCAAGCGGGTGAACATTGCCTCCTACCGGGTGAAGGAAGGCGATGTCGTCTCGGTGCGCGAGCGCTCGAGGCAGCTGGCCATCGTGCTGGAAGCGGTGGGGCTGAGCGAGCGCGATGTGCCCGATTACATCGAGGCCGACCATTCCAAGATGACCGCCACCTTCGTTCGTACCCCCTCGCTGGCCGATGTGCCCTATGCGGTGCAGATGGAGCCCAACCTGGTGGTCGAGTATTACGCCAAGAACTGATCCGGCGCCGGCATCAGGGTCTGGAAGCGTTCAGGGCCGCGCCGGGAAACCGGGGCGGCCTTTTGCTTGGCAGCGGCCCGGGTGGGGGGGGGGGGGGGGGGGGGGGGGGGGGGGGGGGGGGGGCGGGGGGGGCGGTGCCCCCTGTGGCCGCTGGCGCGGCAATTCACCCCCGGCGACTCTGGGGGCAAGATGAAGAAGGGCGCGAGGGGCAGTCGAAGGCGCCCGGCGCCGCAGGCAGGAGCGTGTTTGATGAGCGATATTCCCCGGCCCAGGCCCGGCATACTGGAAATCGCGCCCTATGTCGGCGGCCAGTCGAAGCTGGCCGGCCATGGCGAAGTGCTCAAGCTTTCATCGAACGAGAACCCGCTGGGGCCGGGTCCGGCATCGCTGGCGGCGCTTCGGGCACTGGTGTCGGGCAATGAGGGGCTGGCGCTGCACCGCTATCCCGACAGCGGGCATGGCCGGCTGCGCGCGGCCATTGCCGGCGCGCATGAGCTTGATGCCGAGCGGGTGATCTGCGGCGTGGGTTCGGATGAGATCATCACGCTGTTGTGCCAGGCCTATGCCGGCCCCGGCGACGAGGTGCTTTACAGCGCGCATGGCTTTCTGATGTATCGTATCTCGGCACTGGCTGCCGGGGCGACGCCGGTTGCAGTGCCCGAGCGCGAGCGTTGCGCCGATGTCGATGCGTTGCTGGCAGCGGCGGGGGAGCGCACCAAGCTGGTGTTCCTGGCCAATCCCAACAACCCCACCGGCGCCATGGTGGCGCAAGAAGATGTGCGGCGGCTGGCCGAGGGGCTGCCGCCTACCGCGCTTCTGGTGCTCGATGGCGCCTATGCCGAATATGTCGAGGGGTTCGATGGCGGCGCGGCGCTGGTCGAAGCGCGCCAGGATGTGGTGATGACGCGCACCTTTTCCAAAATCTACGGCCTGGGCGGTTTGCGCGTGGGCTGGGGATACGGGCCGGCGCATGTGATCGAGGTGCTCAACCGTATCCGCCCGCCCTTCAACCTGTCGGACCTGCAGCAGGAGATTGCAATCGCCGCGCTGGGCGATGCGGCGCATGTCCAGCGCTCGCGGCTCGAGAATGCCCAGGCGCGCGATTGGCTGACGCAGGCGCTGCGCGATCTGGGCCTGGCGGTGGATGACAGTGCGGGCAATTTCGTGCTGGCGCGTTTTGCCAGCGCCGAGGCGGCGGTGGCGGCGGATGCTGTGGCGCGGGGTGAGGGGATCATCCTGCGCCGGGTGGAGGGTTACGGCTTTCCCGAGGGGCTGCGCATCACCGTGGGCACGATGGGCGATTGCCGGCGTGTGGTGGCGGCACTGCGCCGGGCGGTGGAGCAGGGCGCATGAGCGCGATCTATCAGCGGGTGGCGTTGCTCGGGCTGGGGCTGATTGCATCGTCGATGGCGCATGCGATGCGCCGGCGCGGGCTGGCGGGCCATATCGCCGGGCATGCCAAGAGCGCCGAGAGCCGGGACGTGGCAATGGAACTGGGTTTCGTGGACAGCGTGCATGAGAGCGCCGCCGAGGCGGTGGCGGGCGCCGATCTGGTGGTGCTGGCGGTGCCGGTGGGCGCCATGGGCGCGGTGGCCGAGGCGATCGGCCCGCATCTGGCGCCGGGCGCGACGGTAACCGATGTCGGCTCGGTCAAGCAGTCGGTGATCGATGCGGTGGCGCCGCATCTGCCCGACGGGGTGCACTTCATTCCCGGCCATCCGATCGCCGGGACCGAGCATTCGGGCCCGCGCTCGGGCTTTGCCACGTTGTTCGAGAACCGCTGGTGGCTCCTTACCCCACCCGCCGGGGCAGACCCGGCAGCCGTGGTGCGGCTGCGCGCGCTGTGCGAGGGCATGGGCGCAAATGTCGATGAGATGGACGCCGCCCATCATGACCTGGTGTTGGCAGTGACCAGCCACACGCCGCATCTGATCGCCTATACCATGGTCGGTGTCGCCGATGATCTGCGCCGCGTGACCGACAGCGAGGTGGTCAAGTATTCCGCCGCCGGCTTTCGCGATTTCACCCGCATCGCGGCGTCCGACCCGGTGATGTGGCGCGACGTGTTCCTGAGCAACCGCGAGGCGACACTCGAGATTCTGGGACGCTTCACCGAAGAACTGTTCGCTCTGCAGCGCGCCATCCGCACCGGCGATGGCCCGCTTCTTCACGAATATTTCACGCGCACGCGAGCCATCCGGCGGGGTATCATCGAAGCCGGGCAGGATACCGACGCGCCGGATTTCGGGCGCGTCAAGCGGGATTGAGGGCGAATGGCGGGCAAGACGGGCAACGCCCGAGGCAAGCGCAACAGCAAGGTTGCAGGCGGCATCGGGTTGCTGGTGCTGTCTTGCATGCTGGCGCTGCCGGCCATGGCCCTTGCCCCCGAACGCTCGCTTTTGCCCGAGCCAAGGCCTCAGATAGGCGACGCCGCGCCGATCGCTGCGGCTGCGGCGATCGAGCGCGCGCTGGGGGTGGCGATATCAACCGATGCCGAGGGCACGGCCGAGGCTCCGGCGCGCAGCCTCAGACCACGCTCGCGCGGGGCGGTCCCGGCGCGTGCCTCGCGCACAGCCCGAGCCGGGCAGGGGCAGGCGCGCGCCGCGTCGGGCGGGCTGTGCGGGCGTGCCGGCATCGCAGGGCAGGAAATGGCACCGATCACCGCCTCGACGCCGGGTTGCGGCATCGAGCGTCCGGTGAGCGTGACGGCGGTGGACGGCATCCGCCTGTCGCGCCCGGCGACGCTTGATTGCGACACGGCGCGGGCCTTCGACAGCTGGGTGCGCGAGGAGATGCGTCCGGCGATGGGCAATCGCGGCGGCGGCGTGGTGCGCATCAAGGTGGCGGCGCATTACGCCTGCCGCACGCGCAACAACCGGCCCGGGGCGCGGGTTTCCGAACATGGGCGCGGCCGGGCCATCGACATTTCCGGCTTCCGGCTGGCCAATGGCGAACGCGTCACGATACTCGATGACTACCGGCGCGGCCCGCACGCAAGATCACTGCAGCGCATGCACCGGGCGGCCTGCGGGGTGTTCACCACCACGCTGGGTCCGGGCTCGGACGGTTTCCACGAGGACCACCTGCATTTTGACCTCGCCCAGCGCCGCGGCGGGGCGACGTTCTGCCGCTAGAGCATGTCGCGAAAAAGTGGGAACCGGTTTTTCGCTACTCGGACATGCGAATACAAAAGATTATGGCGTGGCGGGCGAATTCGGATGAGCGCGACACGCCATAGTCAAGGGTTGCCGGCAACCGGGTTCCTGTCTTCATCTTGCTCCAAATACTCCGGGGGGAGTCCGGCCTCGCTTGCGAGGCTGGACGGGGGGCAGCCCCCCCCGATACCGCAGCCCTCAGCCCCTCGGCACCACCGGGCGCTGGCCGGGCTTCTTGCGAAATGCCGACGGGGTAATGCCTTCGGATTTCTGAAAGGCGCGGGTGAAATAGCCTGCCGAATTGTAGCCCAGAAGCTGCGCCACCTCCTTGATCGGCAGCCGGGTTTCGGTCAGCAGGCGACGGGCCTCGAAAAGCACGCGGTCCTCGAGCAGCATATGCGCGCTTTTCCCGCAGGTGGCGCGACAGGCGCGGGTCAGATGCGTGGGCGTCACCCCCAGCGCTGCGGCGAAATCGGCCACCGCCAGGTTCGACCGGAAATCGCGCTCCAGGAGCGCCGAATAGCGCGCCACCAGCGCCTGCGCCGCCGCCGGGCGGCCCGGCAGCACCTCGCTGCGCGTTTCGCGCTCGATCTGCCGGTCCAGCCACACGCCCAGCAAGCCCAGGTAGTGGCGTGCCGCGCGCCCGGCGCCGGCGCGCGCGCTGTCAAGTTCGCGCTGGATGTGTTCCAGCGTGCCGATCAGTTCCTTTTGCGAAACCGGGTCGCGCGGGCGCAGGAAATGCGGCCGCTCTGGCAGTTGCAGCCCGTGTTCGCGGCCGAAGAAGACGACGCTGCCCTGCACCCGCGGCGCGATCTCGAAGCCATGCATGATGCCGGGGGGGATGAAGATGGCGTTGTTGGGGCCGTAGCCGCGGGTGGTTCCGGCCACCGTTATCCGGCCCTGGCCCTGGGTGAACCACAACAGCACCGGCTCGCGCAGTGAACGCATTGCCTCGACCCGCCAGCGTCCGCCCATGGCCAGGCGCGTGATCGGGGTCAGGCGCAGGGCTGAAGGGGCGTCGGGGATGATTGTCATGTCGAACCTTCTTTCGGGTCGTTGCCGATGGCGAATGGCTGGCACAGGAATACGGCCAAACTAGGGAGTCGTTCACGCGAAACCCAAGCAGAATTTACCACGCCGCACCCGAATCACGGCGCATCCGTTGCAGATCGGTGACTCTGCGCTCTCAGGGAAGCGGGCGGCGCGGCCAGTGCCCGAGCCGGTTGCGAAACCAGTTGCGCTGGCGTTTGGCATATTGGCGCGTGGCAAGTATTGTGGAAGCGCTCGCCTCGTCCAACGACATCTGGCCTTTCAGATGGGCGATCAATTCGTGCGCGCCAATCGCTTTTGTCCAAAGGGGCGCGCCCGGGCCGCCGGCATCGTCAGGCCAGTGGGGCAGGGCGGCGCGGGCCTCGTCGAGGGCACCTTCGCGCAGCATGGCGGCGAATCGCCCGGCGATGCGCGCGGCAAGCCATTGCCGGTCGGGCTCGAGCACCAGCGCGCTGACCCGCGTCAGCGGCAGAAGCGGCGACGCTGGGCGCGCATGCCAGGACGCGAGGCCGCGTCCGGTGGCCATGAGCACCTCCCAGGCGCGCTGCACCCGCGCCGGGTTGCGTGTATCGATGCGCGCGCGCGTGGGCGCATCCAGCGCAGCAAGCAGCGCCTCGATCCCTTCCTCGCGGCGCAGCGATTCGGCGCGGGCGCGAGTATCGGCGGGAACGGGCGGAATCTCGGCCAGCCCCTCGGTCAGCGCGCTGAAGTAAAGGCCGGTGCCGCCGACGATCAGCGCGTCGGGGTGGCGTTCCAGCAGCGGCGCCAGCGCCCGCAGCCAGTGGCCGACCGACCATTCAGCGCTCCTTGGCACATGGCCATAGAGCAGATGCGGCACCGCGGCCTCGTCCTCGGGCGTGGGGCGCGCGGTGAGAACGCGCCAGCTGTCATGCACCTGCAGCGCATCGGCATTGATGATCGCCCGCCCCTGGGCGCGTGCGATGGCCAGTGCCAGCGCCGATTTGCCGCTTGCCGTGGCCCCGGCAATCAGCATCGGCCTGCCGGGCGGCGGCATCGGGATGGGAAGATCGGGCGCGTGACTGGGCATGGTGCGCTCGGTGGCTAGACCGGTTGGTATGGGTGGCTGTCGAATGGGCGTTGAACCCACAGCCCGTTTGCGACATTTTGCCCGCGATTGAAACCATGGACCGGCCGCGCCCCGCCTCTGACCGCGCCGCTTGCTTTGCGCCGTGCCGGATGCCGACCGCCGCGCCCGCATGCAAGGAATGCCCCTATGGAACCGCCCACCCCCGTCACCTATCGCCGCGTCATGCTCAAGATATCGGGCGAGGCCCTGATGGGCGATCAGGGTTACGGGCTGCACCCGCCGACGGTCAAGCGCATCGCCGAAGAGGTGAAGTCGGTGCATGATCTGGGCGTCGAGATCTGCATGGTCATCGGCGGCGGCAACATCTTTCGCGGGCTTTCCGGCTCGGCCCAGGGGATGGAGCGAACCCAGGCCGATTACATGGGCATGCTGGCTACGGTGATGAATGCGCTGGCAATGCAGTCGATGCTGGAATCGCTGGGCGTGTACACCCGCGTCATCAGCGCCATCCCGATGGATCAGATCTGCGAGCCCTATATCCGCCGCCGCGCCGTGCGCCATCTTGAAAAGGGCCGCGTGTGCATATTCGCCGCCGGCACCGGCAACCCCTATTTCACCACCGATACTGCTGCCACGCTGCGCGCCAGCGAAATGGCCTGCGAAGCGCTGTTCAAGGGCACCAAGGTTGACGGGGTCTATGACAAGGATCCGGTAGGGAACGCCGACGCGAAACGCTATGATCACATCACCTATGACGAGGTGCTGACGAAGCATCTCAACGTCATGGATGCCTCGGCGATCGCGCTGGCGCGCGACAACGACCTGCCGATCATCGTGTTCTCGCTCGACGAGCCGGGCGGGTTCTGCGGTATTCTGCGCGGCGAGGGAACCTATACGCGCGTGCAGGGCTGATCCCTGCCGGCGGGCAGGTTTGCGAGGCGCCGGGCTACGCTTGCCTGTGGCATTTCCTGCCGTTGCGGTATAGACCGATTCAAGGGTCGGCGCATGCCCCAAGCATACGCCGCAAGGCGATCAGATGAAGAGCGAAAGCATGTCCGACGAGATCGAAATCGACATCGATGACCTGAAACGACGGATGGAAGGGGCGCTGGCGGCGTTGCGCTCGGAATTCGGCTCGTTGCGCACCGGTCGGGCCTCGGCGGCGATGCTGGACCCAATTCAGGCTGAAGCCTATGGCCAGATGACGCCGATCAACCAGCTTGGCACCGTCAATGTGCCCGAGCCGCGCATGGTTACCATCAATGTCTGGGACAAGACGATGGTCGGCAAGGTGGAAAAGGCCATTCGCGAAAGCGGGCTGGGTATCAATCCGCAACTCAACGGCACCATCATCATGCTGCCCATCCCAGAGTTGAACGAAGAGCGCCGGCGCGAACTCACCCGTGTGGCGGCGCAGTATGCCGAGCATGCGCGCGTGGCCATCCGCAATGTACGCCGCGACGGCATGGACCAGATCAAGAAGGCCAAGACCGCCGGCATGTCCGAGGACGAGCAGAAGCTGTGGTCGGACGAGATCCAGGAACTGACCGATGCCTTTATCGGCCGGGTGGACGAGGCGCTGGAAACCAAGCAGAACGAAATCATGCAGGTTTGAGTGCTGCCCGGACCGGGTGCGGGCGCAGGGAAATTGTCGGGGGCGCAGGGTGAATGCACCGAAACATGTAGCCATCATCATGGATGGCAACGGGCGCTGGGCGGTCAACAAGGGTTGGCCGCGGCTGGTCGGCCATCGCAAGGGCGCCGAGCGTGTAAAGGAAATCGTGCGAGCTGCCCCCGATCTGGGCGTTCGCTGGCTGACAATATACGCCTTTTCCACCGAGAACTGGAAGCGCTCGACGAAGGAAGTGATCGGGCTGATGTCGCTGTTCGCAAGCTACATCCAGCGCGAGGCAGAAGGGCTGTCGCGCGAGGGTGTCCGCATGCGCTTCATTGGCGACCGCGCCCGGCTGGAACCGAAGCTGCAAGAGCTCATGGGCTGGATCGAGGCGCGTACGCGGGGCAATGGCCGGCTGAACCTTACGGTAGCCATCAATTACGGCGGGCGCGACGAGATCACCCGCGCGGTGCAGGCTCTGGCCCGGCAGGCGGCCGATGGCCGGCTTGACCCGGGTGCGATCGACGACGAATGCATCTCGGCGGCGCTCGATACGCACGATCTGCCCGATCCCGATCTGGTCATCCGCACTTCGGGCGAAATGCGGGTGTCCAATTTCCTGCCCTGGCAGTCTGCCTATGCCGAGTTCGAGTTCTCGCCGGTGCTGTGGCCCGATTTCACACCGCAGGTGCTGGCCGAGATCGTTGACCGTTTTGCCGGCAGGGAGCGCCGTTTCGGCGCCGCGCAGGAATGAGCGACGCGCGATTCGGCGATCTCGGGGCGAGGCTGGCGTCGGCGGTGGTGATGATCGTGCTGGGGGCGGGGGCGTTATGGGCGGGCGGCCATGTCTTTGCCGTGCTGGCCATTGTGCTGGCCGGGCTCATGGGCTGGGAACTTGCGCGCATGATGCAGCCCGATGCGCCGCCGGGCATGGCCCTGGCCCTAGGCGCGGCGGCTTCGGTGTTGGTGGGCGCGTTGAGCTATCTTGCCGGCGGCTGGGTCGCGGTGGCCGGGCTGCTGGCAGGGGCGGCGCTGCTGTCGCTTTCCCAGCGCGGTGATCGTGCCGTCTTTGCCGCATACATGGCGATGATACTGCTGGCGGCGCATGGGCTGATCGTGCTGCGCGCCGAATACGGGCTCATCTGGGTGCTTTGGCTGATCCTGATCGTGATCGGCTCGGATGTGGCAGGCTATTTCGCCGGCCGGCTGATCGGCGGACCCAAATTTTGGCCGCGCATCAGCCCCAAGAAGACCTGGTCGGGCACAGTGGCGGGCTGGGTGGTGGCAGTCTGCATCGGGCTTGGCTTCGTCGTCGCCACCGGCGCGCCGGCAATGCTGGTGGCGGTCTCGGTGCTGCTGGCCCTTGCCGGGCAGCTGGGCGACATCGCCGAGAGCGCGATCAAGCGCCGCAAGGGGGTGAAGGACAGCTCGAACCTGATCCCCGGCCATGGCGGCGTGCTTGACCGGTTTGACGCGCTGATCGCGGTGGCGATGCTGGCCCATCTTCTGGCGCTGGCGGGGCTGATGCCGGCATTGCCTGTTGCCGGGGCCATCTGATGCGGCGCGTATCGGTCTTCGGTGCCACCGGCTCGGTTGGGGAAAACACGCTCGACCTGATCGCCCGGCGCGGCGATTGCCAGGTGGTGGCACTCAGCGGCGGGCGCAACGTGGCGCGACTGGCCGAACTGGCGCGCGCGCATCGCGCCGAACTGGCGATCACCGCGCATGAAGAATGCCACGCTGAACTGAAGTCGGCGCTGGCGGGCAGCGGCATCGAGGTGGCGGCGGGCGCGGCGGCGCTGATCGAGGCCGCCTCGCGCCCGGCCGACTGGGTGATGTCGGCCATTGTCGGCGCCGCCGGGCTGGCACCGGGCTTTGCCGCGCTGGCGCAGGGCGGCGTGCTGGCGCTGGCCAACAAGGAAAGCCTGGTTTCCGCCGGCGCCCTGCTCAAGGCCGAGGCCGCGCGCCACGGTGCCACCATCCTGCCGGTGGACAGCGAGCATTCGGCCGTGTTCCAGGCGCTGGTGGGCGAGGATATCGCCGCCGTCGAGAAGGTCACGCTGACCGCCTCGGGCGGAGGGCTGCGCGACTGGCCGCTTGAACAGCTGGCCCGCGCCACGCCGGCGGATGCCGGCCAGCACCCCAACTGGGCGATGGGCCAGCGCATCACCATCGATTCGGCGAGCATGTTCAACAAGGCGATGGAGGTGATCGAGGCGCGCGAATTCTTCGGCCTCGCCCCCGCGCAGATCGAGGTGTTGATTCACCCGCAATCGCTTGTGCATGCGCTGGTCGGATTTCGCGACGGGGCGGTGATGGCGCATCTGGGCGCGCCTGACATGCGCCACCCCATCGGCTATGCGCTCAACTGGCCCCAGCGCGCGCCGCTGCCGGTGGCGCGGCTCGATCTGGCGCAGGCAGCGCGCCTTGATTTCCACCTGCCTGACCCGGTGCGCTATCCGGCGCTGGGGCTGGCCTGGCAGGTGATGGAAACCGGCGGCAGCGCCGGTGCGGTATTCAACGCCGCCAGGGAAGCCGCGCTCGATGCCTTCATCGGCGGGCAGATAGGGTTTCTCGATATGGCGCGGCTGGTTTCGCTGACGCTTGAAAGTTTTGCGCGCAGCGACGATATCAGTCGCGAGCCTGCCTCGCTTGGCGAGGTGCTGGAAACCGACAAGGAAGCCCGCCGCCGCGCCGCCGCGCTGGTCGGCGCGCTGCCGCGCTGCGGCGCGGTCTAGGGAGTCTGCATGGATCTTTTCGGCCTGTTGCCCGGTTTCGGGAATCTGTTCTTCACGCTCGGCGCGTTCATCGTGGCACTGTCGGTGATCGTGGCGGTGCATGAATACGGCCATTACATCGTCGGGCGCTGGTGCGGCATTCATGCCGAGGTGTTCTCCATCGGTTTCGGCCCGGTGCTGTTCTCGCGCACCGACCGGCGCGGCACGCGCTGGCAGGTGGCGGCGGTGCCGCTTGGCGGCTATGTGAAATTCCTGGGCGACGCCAACGCCGCCTCGGCCGCCGATGGCGAGGCGATGGCCGGCATGGAAGAAGACCGCCGGCGCCATACCATGCATGGCGCACCGCTCTGGGCGCGCTCGGCCACGGTGGCGGCCGGGCCGGCCTTCAACTTCGTCTTCTCGATCGCGGTCTTCGCGCTTTACATCGGCATGCAGGGCCTGCCCGCCGACGAGCCGCGCCTGGGCGCGGTGCATCCTCTGCCGCAGCCGGCGCAAGAATTGCGCGAGGGTGATCTGGTCACGGCCATCGAGGGCCGGGCTGTCGAAAGCGTGGGCGACATCTTCCGCCTTGCCGACGAAATGCCCGGAAGTCCGGCGCTTTTCTACACCGTCGAGCGCGACGGGCAGGTGCTGCAATTGCAGGGGCCGCATCCGGTGCCGGCGCGCGCCGATGGCATCTCGCTGAATTCGGCGGCGCGCGATGCCGGCATGCAGGCGGGCGATGTGATTCTCGAGGTTGACGGCCAACCGATCTGGTCCTTCGCGCAATTGCCCCCGATCGTGGCGGAAGCGCAGGGCGAGCCGGTGCAGCTGCGCATCTGGCGCGCGGGCGAGGAGGCTGAGCTGACTCTGGTGCCGCGGCGCACCGATCTGCCGCTGCCCGAGGGCGGGTTCGAAACGCGCTGGCTGATCGGGGTGCAAAGCGGCGCCTTCTTCGAGCTTGCCACCCGCAGGGCCGGTCCGGTCGAGGTGGTGCCGATGGCGGCGGTGCAGACCTGGGAAGTGATCACCCGCAGCCTGTCGGGGCTTTACCACATGATCGCCGGGCAGATCAGCACCTGCAACCTTTCCGGCCCCATCGGCATCGCCAGCGCCTCGGGGGCGATCGCCGCCGATGGTATCTGGCCGTTCATCTGGTTCATCGCGGTGTTGTCCACGGCCATCGGCTTGCTCAACCTGTTTCCGATCCCGGTGCTTGATGGCGGGCATCTCGTCTTTCACGCTTATGAAGCGATTCGCGGCAAGCCGCCGAGCGATCGCGCGGTGGGCTTCCTGATGGCAATCGGCCTGGCCATGCTGGCAACCTTGATGCTGTTTGCGATAGCCAACGACCTGTTCTGCTGATTCTGAACGCGCGCCCCCTGCCGGCGGCGAAACCGGCATGGGAAGCGGCAATCGCGGTGTCGGGCGCGGGCGGGCGGTCGCGTCTGCACTTCCAGCAATTGCCGTGCTGACGCCGTATTCATGCCGCAATCGGGCGACAGGTTGGTGCGGAACAGAGCAATTCCGCAAGGTATGCGAGCCATGTCATTTGCCATCCCTGCCGCGCGCAGCCTGCGCATGATCTTCAACCTGGGCTTTGATCGCGTCTGGTTTGCGCTGGCCGTCGTCGCCTGCCTGTTCCTGGCCAGTTGGCTTTCCGATCAATTGTTGCAGTGGTTCGTGATCGGGCCGGGCCATCCGATCGAGAGCATTCTCGCCTCCTGATCGCGCCGCCTGCCGGTACATACCTGATTCGCCAGCCAGATTCGTTTGACTGCTTCACTTGCCACATGGTGGCGGGCGCTGCCCGTATCTGGCTGGCACGGGCGGGCATGCATGCCAGCGCACAGGCATCGATCAACCGGATTTGGTATCATTCATTTGCGTTTATCACCCGCCCGGTGCGCCGTCGCGGCATGGCGGCCACTTCGCCATGGAGCCGGGGTGTTGCAGCCACGCGTCGCGCGTGCAGAAAGCGTCGCCGAGGGCTTGCATCGCTTTGACATTCGCCTCTCTTACGGCTACGCAGAACAAAACAAACAGCGGTAATAACGGGGCATTGGAATGCGCAGCTTCAACCTGAATGACGAAGCATGCGGTATCGCGGGAAAGGCGGGGGCAGCGCTCTCGAAGCTGGCCATCTTCCTGCTGATAGCGGTTTTTTCGGTATCCATCGCCGCTGTCGCCGAGGCGCAAAGTTATCGTTTCACCACGGTTGCGGTCGAGGGTAACGAGAATATCGACGACGCCACGGTCGTGGGTTTTGCCAGAATCGCACGCAACCGAGCCATGAGCGCGTCGGAACTCAACGCCGCCTATCAGCGTGTCGCCAGCACCGGTTTCTTTCGCTCGGTGGAATTCGAGCCTCGCGGCAACCGGCTGGTCATCCGTGTCGATGAGTATCCGATCATCAACCGCGTGAATTTCGAGGGCAATCGCCGCATCGACAATGACGAGCTGCGCGCGCTTGTGCAGTCGCGCGCCGGCGCTGTCTATTCGCCTGCCCAGGCCGAGGCCGACGCCACCGCCATTGCCGAAGCCTATGCCGCGCGGGGCCGGCTGGCCGCACGCATCACGCCGCGGCTGATCGAGCGTGGCGGCGGCCGCGTCGATGTCGCCTTCGAGGTGGTCGAGGGGCGCATGGTCGAGTTCCAGCGCATCAGCTTCGTGGGCAATCGCAGCTTTTCTGACCGGCGCTTGCGCAACGCCATCGAAACCGCCCAGGCCGGCTTCGCCAGCGCCTTCTTCCGGGTCGACAATTACGATGAGGCACGCATCGCCCGCGACCGCGAGATCCTGCAGGATTTCTACCGCTCACGCGGCTATCCTGATGCACAGGTGCTCTCGGCCGTTACCGAGCTGACGCGCGAGCGCGATGGCGCCTATGTCACCTTCACCATCCGCGAAGGGCAGCAATATCGATTTGGCCGCATCGATGTGGTGTCGGAGATCGCCGATATCGATGTCGCGCCCTATCGGGCAGAGGTCAGTGTGCGCAGCGGCTCGCTGTTCACGCCCACGCAGATGGAACGCCTGATCGAGCGGCTGGAGCGCGTGGCACAGCAAAGCGGTCAGCGCTTCGTGCGCGCCGAGCCGCGGCTGAGCCGCAACGAGCGCGACCAGACCATCGATGTGACGATGGCGCTGGTGCGCGGCGACCGGGTGTTCATCGAGCGAATCGACATTCAGGGCAATGTCACCACGCAGGACAACGTCATTCGCCGCCAGTTCCATGTCGCCGAGGGCGATCCGCTCAACCCACGCGAGATTCGCGAGGCGGCGGCGCGAATCCGGGCGCTGGGCTATTTCTCGCAGGTTTCCGAGCGGGTGCGCTCGGGCTCGGCCTCTGATCAGGCCGTCGTCGATGTGCAGGTCGAGGAAACCACCACCGGTTCGCTGGGCTTCGGCCTCAGCTACGGCGCCAACGAAGGGGTCGGGGGCAATCTCAGCTTTTCGGAAACGAATTTCCTGGGCCGCGGCCAGTCGGTGAGTTTCAACCTGTCCACGGTGCGCAATGCGCGCAGCCTGGATCTGTCCTTCACCGAGCCGGCCTTGATGGACCGCAACCTCTCGCTGGGGCTGCGGCTGGGCTACAGCACCTCGACGCCAAGCGATTTTGCGCGCTTCGGCAGCCGCGTGCTGCAGTTCTCGCCCTCGATCGGCTTTCCGCTCAGCCGCTATGGCCGGTTGTCGCTGCGCACCACGATCAAGCGCGACCAGATAACCTTCGGCGACAATGTTGATGACCTGAACCCGCCAATCTCCGACCGCATCTATCTCGATGAAGACAACAATGATGGCGGGCAGTTCAACACCGCCTCGCTGGGGCTGACTTACAGCTTCGACAACCGTCGCCGGGGCTCCAACCCCGACCGTGGATTCATCTTCCGCTTCAGCCCCGATGTGGCCGGGCCGCCGGGTGACCGCCAATGGGCGCGCGCCACGATCTTGGCGGGCTATGAGCAGCGCATCATGGGTGGTGATGTGGTGCTGCGTGCCGAGGCCGAGGCGGGCGCGGTGACCCATCGCTCGGGCCCCAGCCGCATCAATGAGCGCTTCAGTCTCAACTCCGATCAGATGCGCGGTTTCCGCCCCTATGGCATGGGGCCGCGGGGTTTCTCGATCGATGAAGACACGGGCGAGCGCATCTATAGCGACGGCCTTGGCGGCAACTATTTCGCCGTTGCCCGTTTCGAGGCGGAATTCCCCATCGGCCTGCCGCAGGAATACAACATCAATGGCGGCCTGTTCCTTGATGTCGGTTCGCTCTGGGGCATCGACGCACCGACCGACAATGTCGAGGATTCGCAAAGCATCCGCGCCGCCGCCGGTGTCTCGCTGTTCTGGGATTCGCCCTTCGGGCCGCTGCGCTTCAACTTCTCGCACCCGCTGCGCCGCGAAGAATATGACCGCACGCAGCGCTTCGACCTGACGCTCGCAACGCGCTTCTGATGGCGGGCCGGCTGCGGCTGGTGTTTCTGGCGGGCGCGCTGGCCATCGCGGCCAGCGCGCTGGGGCGGGCGGGGGGTGGGGGTTTTGTGGGGGGGGGGGGGGTTGCGGCCGGGCCCCCCGCGCTGGCGGTTCCCGCACCGGCTCAGGCACAAAGCCTGCCTGTGCGCCTGCTCGACGAAGACAGGCTGCTGCGCGAATCCGAGTTGGGGCGCCTCGTGCTTGAACGCGTCCGCGCCGCCGAGCAGGCGCTGGAAGAGGAAAACCGCCGCATCGCCGATCAGCTTGCCGCCGAAGAGCAGGAACTGACCGACGCGCGCGCCGAGTTGTCGCCCGAGGAATTTCGCGCCCGCGCCGATGCCTTCGACCTGCGCGTCGAGGAAATCCGCGCCGAGCGCGCGCAGCGCAACGAGGAGCTGACGCGCTTTTCCGAGGGCGAGGTGCAGCGTTTCTTCGATGTGGCCTTTCCCGTGGTTGTCGATCTGATGAATGACGAGGGCGTGGTTGCCATCCTTCAACCCGAGGCGGTGATCGTGGCGCTGGAAGCCTTTGACATCACCGGCGAGGCCGTCGCCCGGCTCGATTTTTTGTGGCGGGAGGCCACGTATGAGGGCGACTTTCCCTAAACCCCCTAAGAGCCGGTAATCGCGGCACCGGCCGATCCGCCGCCGGAAGCGGCGGAAGACTGAATCGCTTCCTCCCGAACGGATTGACATGAGCGCTGCCGCCGCCTTGGGCAGGAACCGTCGCAACACCAGCCGCGCCCTCCAGCCGTTCGCGCCGCCTTGTCGGCAATGGGCATTGTTGCTAGTGCTTTGACATGTCTGGGGCGCTTCTTGTCGCGCGCCCCTCTGTACTGGAGATTTCGATGCCCGATTCCGCCCCCCAGAGCGACTGGTCTGCAACCACCGACGCCGATCTGGCGCTTATCCAGCGTATCATTCCGCATCGCTACCCGTTCCTGCTTATCGACAAGGTGCGCGATATCCGGTTGAGCCAGCGTGCGATTGGGGTCAAGAACGTCACCTTCAATGAACCGCATTTCCAGGGCCATTTCCCCGGCGCGCCGATCATGCCGGGTGTGACGATCATCGAGGCGATGGCGCAGACATCGGCGGTGCTGGTGGGCCTGACGCTCGATCTCGTGGACAAGAACACGCTGGTTTATTTCATGGGAATCGACAAGGCGCGCTTTCGGCGCAAGGTGGTGCCGGGCGATGTGCTTGAGCTTGAGGTCACGGTGCAGCGCGGCTCGACGCGGATCTGGAAATTCGCCGGCGTGGGCCGTGTCGATGGCGAAATCGCCGCCGAGGCCGAGTTCATGGCGATGATCGATCACGAAGGCCGGGGCTGACCGGGCATGGCGGTTCACGCCTCGGCGAAAGTGCATCCGACAGCGATTGTCGAAGAGGGCGCGGTTATAGGCCCTGATTGCCGCGTCGGCGCCTTTGCCGTCATCGGCCCCGAAGTGGTGCTGGCTGCCGGGGTCGAGGTGAAACCGCATGCCGTTATTACCGGCTGGACCGAGGTTGGCGAGGGAACGGTGGTGTTTTCCTTCGCCTGCGTGGGCGAGGTGCCGCAGGATCTGAAATTCGCAGGTGAACGCACACGGCTGGTGATCGGCGCGCGCTGCCGCATTCGCGAGGGCGCGACGCTCAACACCGGCACCGCCGGCGGCGGCGGTGTCACGCGTGTGGGCGATGAGTGTCTGTTCATGACCGGCGCCCATGTAGGCCATGACGCGCAGATCGGCAATCGCGTGATCATGGCCAACCAGGCGGCGGTCGCCGGGCATTGCGTCATTGGCGATGACGTGATCATCGGCGGGCTTTCGGGCATCCACCAGTTCGTGCGCATCGGGCGCGGCGCCATCATCGGGGCGGTGACGATGGTTACCAATGATGTCATGCCGCATGGCCTGGTGCAGGCACCGCGCGGGGCGCTTGAGGGGCTCAACCTTGTCGGCCTCAAGCGCCGCGGCGTGCCGCGCACCGAATTGACCGCGCTGCGCGCGGCCTATCAGATGCTGGCCCAGGGCGAGGGCAGTTTCACCGATCGCGCCCGCCGCCTGGCCGAGGAAACCGAGAGCGAGCATGTGCGCGAAATCACCGATTTCATCCTTGGCGCCACCGATCGTTCGTTCCTGACGCCGCAATGACCCGGCTGGCCATCATCGCCGGTCAGGGCAGGCTGCCCGCCGAGATCGCGCAGGAATCCGCCGAGCCGCCGCTGGTCTGCGCTCTGGAGGGGGCGGCGCCAGCGGGGCTTGGCGTGGACCGGCGCTTTCGCTTCGAGCGGCTGTCGCCCTTTCTGCGCGCGCTGGCAGATGATGGCGTGGGCGCGGTGGTGCTGGCCGGCGCCATGCAGCGCCCGGCGCTGGACCCGGCGCTGTTCGACCCGGCCACCGCATCGCTCATGCCGCAATTGCTGCCGGCCATGCAGCAGGGCGACGATGCGCTGTTGCGCGCCATCATCGCCGTGATCGAGGATCACGGGCTGGCGGTGCTGGGGCTGGCCGAGGTGGCGCCCGGGCTTCTGGCGGGCGAAGGGGTGATGGGAATGCGCGCGCCGGATAAGGGCGAACAGGCCGACGCCGCGCGCGGCGTGGCATTGCTCGACATGCTGGCGCCAGCCGATATCGGGCAGGGTTGCGTGGTGGCTGCCGGCCTTTGCCTGGGCATTGAGACGCTTTACGGCACCGATGCCATGCTCGCCTTCGTCGCCGGCAACCGTCAGGCGCGCCACCCGCAAATGGGCGGCGTCTTCGTCAAGCGCGCCAAGACCGGGCAGGAACGGCGCGTCGATCTGCCCGCCATCGGCCCTGAAACGGTTGCGGCGGCGCAGGCGGCGGCGCTGAGCGGCATCGCCGTGCAGGCAGGGCAGGTGGTGGTTCTGGAACGCAGCGAAACCGTGGAGCGGGCAGACGCCGCCGGCATCGCGCTGTGGTCGGTGCCGTGAACATCTTCCTGATCGCGGGCGAGCCCTCGGGCGACCGGCTCGGCGGGGCGCTTATGGATGGGCTCAAGGAATTGGAACCGGGTTGCCGCTTTCAGGGCGTGGGCGGGCCCGAGATGGCGGCGCAGGGGCTGGCCAGCCAGTTTCCGATGGAAGAGCTTTCGGTGATGGGGCTGGCCGAGGTGCTGCCGCGCTATTTTGCGCTCAACCGCCGCATTGCCCAGACCGCCGATGCCATCATCGCCGCGCGCCCCGATGTGGTGATCACCATCGACAGCCCGGATTTCTGTCTGCGCGTGCTCGCGCGCGTGCGCGCCGCGCGCCCTGATCAGCCGACGGTGCATTATGTCGCGCCCTCGGTCTGGGCATGGCGGCCGGGGCGGGCGGCGCGGATGGCGCCGCTTGTCGATCATGTTCTGGCGCTGCTGCCCTTTGAGCCGCCGCATATGGAAGCCGCCGGCATGAGCTGCGAATTCGTCGGCCATCCGGTGGTGGCCGAGAAGCTGGCCAGCACCGGCCAGGCGCTGGATTTCCGCGCCCGCCATGGCATCGATGCCGCGCCGATGGTGCTGGTGCTGCCCGGCTCGCGCAAGGGCGAGGTCGAGCGGCTGGCGCCGCGCTTTGGCGAGGCGCTGCGCCGGGCGCTGGCGGCGCATCCGGCGGCGCGCGTGGTGGTGCCGGCGGTGGCATCGCAGGCGGCGCGGCTTCGTGAACTTGCTGCCGGCTGGCCCGGCAAGCCGCTGGTGCTGGATGCCGGTGAGGTGCCGCAAGAGGAGAAGCGCGCCGCCTTTGCCGCGGCGGATGTGGCGCTGGCGGCCTCGGGCACGGTGTCGCTGGAGCTGGCGGCGAACGCAGTGCCGATGGTGATCGCCTATGATTTCAACCCGCTGACCCGCGCGCTGATGAAGCGGCTGGCGCTGGTCGATACGGTGACACTGGTCAACCTCGTCAGCCAGACGCGGGCAATCCCCGAATGCATCCTGCATGATTGCCAGCCCGGCCCCATCGCTGCGGCGCTGTCGCGGCTGATGGCGGACAGCGCCGCACGCGAGGCACAGCTGCAGGCCATGGCGCAGACCATGGAGCTTCTGGGCCGCGGTGGCGAGGCGCCGGGGCTACGCGCGGCGCGCTCGGTCCTGCGTTTCCTTGCCAGGCGGGGCGAAACAGGGCAGTCTGGGGGCAGCAACACCAGTTCGGGAGATTGACATGAACCTTTCCAGATACTGCTCGCTTTCGCTCGCGGCCGTGGCGGCGGTGCTGTTCATGGCGCCCGCCCTCGCCAACGGCTATTCCGACGAGTCCGAATCCGAGCCCGAGTCCCAGCCGGCGGCGGCGGTCGAGAACGAAATCCTGGGCGATGTCGAGCGCGGCGAGATGGCCTATGCGGAAGACTGCGCCAGCTGCCACCGGACCCCGGCGCGCTTCATGGCCAATGTCCCGGGCGAATACGACGCCGCGCGCGCGGAATGGCTGGAAGAGTTCCTGCCCGAACACTACGCCCCCGACGCGCAGGCCCGCGCCGACATCATTGCCTGGCTGCTGGCTGACTGAACAGGCTTCGGCGCGGCTTGCCAGATGCCCGCCTTCGGCGTGGCGGGGAAGGGCGCGCCCGATACCCCTTCATCTTGCCCCAAATACGCCGGGGGGAGTCCGCGAATCGGGCGGGGGGCAGCGCCCCCCCCTGAGCGCCCCCCGGTGTGCGCCCCATGCTCAGCGCAGTGTAAACACCACCGCCAGCACCAGCACGGCAGCGCCGATCAGGCGGAAGCGGCGCAGGATCTGGCGGTCCTTCTGCGCGCCGGCCTTTTCGTCATAGTCGAAGCGTTCGTAATGGATCAGATCCAGCGGCACGCCCAGCGCGTGCAGCCCGTCGGCGGCAGCCGTGGTCATGCCGCCGGGTCCGCAGATCAGCGCGCCGCAGCGTGCCGGGTCCAGCCCTTCCAGCGCCTCGCTCAGATGCGCTTCGCTGACCGGCCCGTGGCGCAGATCCTCACGCCCCGCCGGGTTGTCGGCCAGCATGATCGCCCTTGCCCCCAGTGCCTTCAGCGGCGGGTCCAGCAGCGCCGGATCGAGCAGCGCTTCGGCATTTCGCGCGGCGTAGATCAGCCGCACCGGGCGTTTCTCGCCGCGCTCGGCCAGGTCCTCAAGGATGCCCAGCATTGGCGCGATGCCCACCCCGCCGGCGACCATCACCAGTGCCTCGGCGCCTTGCAGGTGATCGGCGGTGAAATTGCCATGCGGCCCGTCAAAGCCCACGCGCCGGCCGATGGGCAGCGTGCCGATCTTGCCGGTGAAATCGCCCGCCTCGGCGATCAGGAGCCGCAGCCGCCGCCCGTCGCGCGGAGACGAGGCGATCGAAAACGGGTGGTCGAACCAGATCGGCCAGCGCTTCTGCACCGCCGCCAGCCAGCCGAACTGCCCGGCGCGAAAGCGCAGCGCCTGCCCGCTGCCGCTTTCAAGCACCAGCTCCCACAGCCTTGTCGCGCGCGGGCGCAGCTCGGCCACGCGCCAGCCATAGCGATAGAGATCGACGAGATGGCGCAGATAGACCGCCAGCATCGGCAGCACCACGCCCGCGCCCAGCGCGATCCAGAACACGCGCGAGGGGGTCTCAAAGGCATAGCTGCCACGTTCGAGTATGTGTTTCAGCGTAAAGCCCACCACCCCCAGCGCCATGGCGGCGTGCAGCGCGCGAAAGGCTTCATAGGGCAGGGGCAGCCGCTCGCGCCAGATCGCCAGCGGCACCATGGCCAGCGCCAGCCCCAGCGCGATCACCCCGTCGCGCAGCCCCGGCGCGTTGAGCATCCGCCACAGCCGGGTGAGGCTGCGCATCGGGTCTGACAGGTCAATCGGGCCGGCCAGCGCCAGCACATGCAGCGCCGCCAGCGCCAGCGCGAGAGGCGCGGCCCAGCGGTGAAAGCCCATGGTGGTGTCGATGCCGATACGCTCTGACAGAATCCGGAAGCGCCCCGAGCTGACCAGTTGCAGAAGCATCATCACCGCGCCCGCGATGCCCGCCCCGGCTGCCGCCTCTTGCCAGGCATTGCCCGGCGGCACGTCCGAGATTGCGGCCAGAACCAGCGGCAGGGCCACCAGCGCGCCGTAGAATAGCGCCAGCGCCCAGCCGGGCAGGGCGAAGGGTCTGTTGGTGCTCATGCCGGCAGGATGGCATGGTGGGATGGTGGGAACAAGGCTGCCCTCAGCCGCGCCAGATCCAGCCGCCGCCGAATACCCGCGTGCCGCCGTTCTCGTAGAACACGCAAGCCTGGCCGGGGCTGACCCCTTCTTCGGCCGCCAGCAATTCCACCTCGGCCGTGTCGGGGCCGGTGGGTCGCACCAGCGCCTTGGCCGGCGGGCGGGTCGAGCGGATGCGCACCGACAGCGACCATTCCGCCCGGCTGTCGAAGGGGGCATCGCCCAGCCAGTTGATCTCGCGCACCGGCACGATGCGGGTGGACAGCGCCTCCTTCGGCCCCACCACCACGCGCCGCACCTCGGGGTCGAGCTTGACCACATAGAGCGGCTCGCTCAGCCCCCCGATACCCAGCCCGCGACGCTGGCCGATGGTGTAATTGATCACCCCGCCATGCCGACCCAGCACGCGCCCTTCCATATCGACGATCTCGCCGGGATCGGCGGCGCCGGGGCGCAGCTTCTCGATCACCGCGGCGTAATTGCCGTTGGGCACGAAGCAGATATCCTGGCTGTCGGGCTTGTCGGCCACCGCCAGCCCGTGGCGCGCCGCCAGCGCGCGGGTCTCGGCCTTGGTCTTCAGATGGCCCAGCGGAAAGCGCAGATAATCCAGCTGTGCGCGCGTGGTGGAGAACAGGAAATAGGACTGATCGCGCGCCGGGTCGGCGGCCATGTGCAGCTCTGCCCCCGCCGCGCCCATCCGGCGCTGGATGTAATGACCGGTGGCCATGCAGTCGGCCTCGAGATCGCGCGCGGTTTCCAGCAGATCGCGAAATTTCACCCGCTCGTTGCAGCGAATGCAGGGCACCGGCGTGGCCCCGGCCAGATAGGCATCGGCGAATTCGTCGATCACCGCCTCGCGAAAGGTGTTCTCGTAATCCAGCACGTAATGGGGAAAGCCCATCTCTTCGGCCACGCGGCGGGCATCATGGATGTCTCGGCCCGCACAGCAGGCGCCCTTCTTCGCCAGCGCAGCGCCGTGATCGTATAGCTGCAAGGTGACGCCGATGACGTCATAGCCCTCGCTTGCCAGCTCTGCCGCCACCACCGACGAGTCCACCCCGCCCGACATGGCCACCACCACGCGGGTCTCGGAAGGGGGCTTGGCAAAGCCAAGTGAGTTCACGGCCAGATCGCGCGGCATGGGGGCTCCGGAAGGATGGAAGGGGCGTAACTCGCAAAATATAGGAAAATGCTTTGCACTCTCAAGTCCCCTGGCGGGGCTTCCTCAATGGCTCGTTAAGCCTGGTTTGTCACCCTGCCGGCGGGATGAAGGAAAGGGTGAGAGCCATGTACATCCGCAAGATTGACGGCCCGCGCGCCGTAACCCTGCCAGACGGTACCATTCTCAGCCAGGCTGATCTGCCTTCGCCGGCCACGCGCCGCTGGGTGGCCAGCCGCAAGGCCGTGGTGGTGCGCGCAGTGGAATACGGGCTGATGGCGCGCGATGAAGCGCTGCAGCGATATGAGCTTAGCGACGAAGAGTTCGACTCGTGGTGCAGTGCGGTGAGCGCGCATGGAATCGATGCGCTGAAGGTCACCGCGCTGCAAAGGTATAGACAACCATAGGTTGAAAATGGTTAAGTCGGGGTTTGGTAACCGAGAGTTAACGATTTTTCGTCAGTGTCGGAAGTGTGATCAAGGTTAATTCGGAGTCCAGGCCCATGCGCGTACTACTGGTTGAGGATGATCCCACCACCTCGCGCAGCATCGAACTGATGCTGACCCATGCCAATTTCAATGTCTATGCCACCGATATGGGGGAAGAGGCGGTCGAGCTTGGCAAGCTCTATGACTACGATCTGATCCTGCTCGATCTCAACTTGCCCGACATGACCGGGCTCGATGTATTGCGCCAGATCAGGTTGGCGCGGGTCGATACACCGATCCTGATCCTGACCGGTGAGGGCGATACCGACACCAAGCTCAAGGGCTTCGGTGGCGGCGCGGATGATTACCTCACCAAGCCGTTCCATCGCGACGAGCTTGTGGCGCGCATCCACGCCATCATCCGGCGCAGCAAAGGCCACGCGCAATCGATCATCCACACCGGCAAGATCGCCGTCAATCTTGATGCCAAGACGGTCGAGGTGGATGGCAAATCGGTGCATCTGACCGGCAAGGAATACCAGATGCTCGAACTGCTGAGCTTGCGCAAGGGCACCACGCTGACCAAGGAGATGTTCCTCAACCATCTCTATGGCGGCATGGACGAGCCCGAGTTGAAGATCATCGATGTGTTCATCTGCAAGCTGCGCAAGAAACTGGCCGAGGCCACCGGCGGCGACAACTATATCGAAACCGTCTGGGGCCGGGGTTATGTGCTGCGCGACCCGGTGAGCGAGGAATCCAAGTTACCGACAGCCATCGGCGCCTGACCTCTCGCTGCCGTCTGCCAGGTTGCTGAAAGGCTGGACCTGCGCCCCGGGCATCCCTATCACTGCGGCAGGAAACCGCTTGGGGTGCCGCGATGACGACAGCGCAGGAAGGCAAGGCGCAAGAAGGGGCGCTCGAGGATGCAGCCATCCGCAGCGCCGATGACCCTGACCAGGGCAATGCACCGGCGGTCGAGGCGCTGGATCGCGACAGCGCGGCGGTCGAGCTGGCCCGCCTGGCCGATCTCATCGCCCGCGCCGACCGCGCCTACCACCAGGACGACGCGCCCGAAATCACCGATGCCGAATATGACGCGCTCAAGCGCAGCAATGCCGCAATCGAGGCGCGTTTCCCCGATCTGAAGCGAGCCGACAGCCCCAGCGACCGGGTCGGCGCCGCCCCGGCCGAGGGTTTCGGCAAGATCCGCCATGCGCGCCGCATGCTCTCGCTCGCCAACGCCTTCGATTATGACGATGTGCGCGAATTCGACGCGCGTATCCGCCGCTATCTGGGGCTGGGTGCCGACAGCGCCCTGGCCTATACCGCCGAACCCAAGATCGACGGCTTGTCGCTCTCGTTGCGTTACGAGAGGGGGCAACTTGCCCATGCCGCAACCCGCGGCGATGGCGAAACCGGCGAGGATGTCACCGCCAATGCCCTGACCATCGCCGACATTCCGCATACCCTCACCAATGCCCCCGAGGTGCTGGAGGTGCGCGGCGAGGTCCATATGCGCCACGAGGATTTCCACGCCCTCAATGCCCGCGCCGCAAAGGCCGGCAGCCGGACTTTCGCCAATCCGCGCAACGCCGCCGCCGGCTCGCTGCGCCAGCTCGACCCCGAGATCACCCGCAGCCGGCCGCTGCGCTTCTTCGCCTATGGCTGGGGCGAGCTTTCCGCGCCTCTGGCCGAGACCCAGCTCGACAGCCTGAACCGGCTGCGCGATTTCGGCTTTTCCATCAACCCGCTGACCCGGCGCTGTGACGGGCCCGATTCGCTGCTGGCGCATTACCGTGCGATCGAGGCGCAGCGCGCCGAGCTGGGCTATGATATCGATGGTGTCGTCTACAAACTCGATGATCTGGCGCTGCAGGAGCGGCTGGGCTTTCGCGCTACCACTCCGCGCTGGGCGCTGGCGCATAAATTCCCGGCCGAAACCGCCTGGACAGTGCTGGAAGGGATCGACATCCAGGTCGGCCGCACCGGGGCGCTCTCGCCGGTGGCGCGGCTGAAACCAGTTAATGTGGGCGGCGTGCTGGTCTCGAACGCGACGCTGCATAACGAGGACTACATCGCCGGGCGCGATTCGCGCGGTCAACCCATCCGCGAGGGGCGCGATATTCGCATCGGCGACCGCGTGCAGGTCTATCGCGCTGGCGATGTGATTCCCAAGATCGCCGATGTCGACCTTGCCGCCCGGCCGCAAGACGCCGCGCCCTACGCCTTCCCAGAAACCTGCCCCGAATGCGGATCGCCGGCGGTGCGCGAGCCCGGCGATTCGGCGCGCCGCTGCACCGGCGGGCTGGTCTGCCCCGCCCAGCAGGTGGAACGGCTGAAGCATTTCGTCTCGCGGGGTGCCTTCGATATCGACGGGCTGGGCGCAAAGCAGATCGAGATGTTCTTTACCGATGATCAACTGCCGATCCGCACCCCGGCCGACATCTTTACCCTGGCCGAGCGCGACGCGGAGGCCGTCACCAAGCTGAAGAACCGACCGGGCTGGGGCGAAACTTCGGCGCGCAATCTCTTCCGCGCCATCGACGAGCGCCGCCGCATCCCGATCAACCGCTTTCTTTTCGGCCTGGGCATCCGCCATGTTGGCGAGAGCGCGGCGCAGCTTCTGGCGCGCCATTTCGGCAGCTGGCAGGCGCTGCGCGATAGCCTCACCGGCCCGCCCGAGGCGGCGCTGGAAGAGTTGACCGATATCAACGGCATCGGCCCGGTGCTGGCCCGCTCGCTGATCGACGCCTTCGCCAACCCGTCCGAGTGCGAAGCGATCGACACTCTGGCGAGGCAGCTCGAGATACTCGATGCCGAGCGCCCGCAGGCCGAGGGCAGCCCCGTCGCTGGCCAGACCATCGTCTTCACCGGCACGCTGACCCGCATGACGCGGGCCGAGGCCAAGGCGCGCGCCGAGGCGCTGGGCGCCCGCGTAGCCGGCTCGGTTTCGGCGAAAACCGATATCCTGATTGCCGGCGAGGGCGCGGGATCGAAGGCGGCCAAGGCCGAAGCGCTGGGCGTGCGGGTGATCGACGAGGACGCCTGGCTTGCCCTGATCGGTGCCTGAGCCGATGAGTGGCCGGCCCGAGATCCTGTTTGCGCTGTTCGGCGCGCTTGAAGGGCTGCCGGGGCTGGGCCCGAAGTCGGCGAAGAATTTTGCCGGGCTCGGGGTGCTTTTGCCGCGCGATCTTCTGTTCCTGATGCCGCATTCGGGCATCGATCGCAGGCTGCGCACGTCAATTTGCGATGTCGCGCCACCGGCGGTGGCAACGGTCGAGGTGGTGGTCGGACTGCACCAGCCGCCACGCCAGAAGGGGCGGCCCTACCGGGTGCTGGTGCGCGATGCGGCGATGGAATTCCAGCTCGTCTTCTTCCATGCCCGCCCCGATTATCTGCACCAGCTGTTGCCGACGGGGCAGCGCCGCATCGTCTCGGGCCGGTTCGAGCTGTTCGATTCGGTGGCGCAGATGGTGCACCCCGATCACGTTCTGCGCCCCGACGAGGCCGAAACCCTGCCCGATTTCGAGCCTGTTTACCCCCTCACAGCCGGCGTCACCCAGCGGCTTGTCCAGCGCGCCGTTGCCGCGGCGCTCGAGCGCGCGCCCGATCTGGAGGAATGGATCGACCCGGCGCTGAAGCGCCAGAAGGCCTGGCCCGACTGGCGCGAGGCGCTGCACCAGCTCCACGCCCCACAATCCGACGCCGATCTGGCGGTTTCGGCCCCGGTGCGCCAGCGCCTAGCCTATGACGAGCTGTTCGCCCATCAGCTGACCCTGGCGCTGGCGCGCGCGGCGCGGCGGCGCGCGCGGGGGGTGCAATCGCGCGGCGACGGGCGGCTGGTTGGCCGTGTGCTGGGCGCGCTGCCCTACGCGCCGACCGAGGCGCAGACCCGCACCATTGCCGAGATCACGGCCGACATGGAGGCACCGCAGCGCATGAACCGGCTGTTGCAGGGCGATGTCGGCGCGGGCAAGACGTTGGTGGCGATGGCGGCGCTGCTCACCGCGGTCGAGGCCGGCGGGCAGGGCGTGCTGATGGCGCCCACCGAGATTCTGGCACGCCAGCATTTCGACGGGCTGGCGCCGATGGCGGCCAGTGCCGGCGTGCGCATCGAGTTGCTGACCGGGCGCGACAAGGGGCGCGAGCGGGCGCGCAAGCTGGCCGATCTGGCGGGTGGATTGATCGACATCCTGATCGGCACCCATGCGGTGTTTCAGCGCGATGTCACCTTTGCCGATCTGCGCCTAGCCGTTATCGATGAGCAGCACCGCTTCGGTGTCGCGCAGCGCATGGCGCTGGGCGAGAAGGGGGCGCAGGTGGATGTGCTGGTGATGACCGCCACCCCGATCCCGCGCAGCTTGGCGCTGGCGCAATATGGCGACATGGACCTGTCGCTGCTCGACGAAAAACCGCCGGGCCGTCAGCCGGTGGTCACCTCGCTGGCCTCGACCGAACGCATCGACGAGGTGGTGGCCCATCTGGCGCGCGCCGTGGCCGATGGACAGCAGGCCTACTGGGTCTGCCCGCTGGTGGAAGAGTCGGAAACCGTCAACCTCACCGCCGCGCAATCGCGCTTCGAGGCGTTGCGCGCGGCGCTGGGTGAGGGGGTGGTCGGGCTGGTGCATGGCCAGTTGCCGCCGCAGGAGAAGGACGCCGCCATGGCGCGCTTCAACGCGGGCGATACCAGGGTGCTGGTGGCCACCACGGTGATCGAGGTGGGGGTGAATGTGCCCGATGCCACGATCATGGTGATCGAGCGCGCCGAAAGCTTCGGCCTGGCGCAGTTGCACCAGCTGCGCGGCCGGGTGGGGCGGGGGGCGGGGGCATCGACCTGCCTGCTGCTGTACGATCCGCCGCTGGGCGAGACCGCGGCGCGCCGGCTGAAACTGATGCGCGACACCGAGGACGGCTTTCGCATCGCCGAGGAAGACCTCGCCATCCGCGGCGCCGGCGACATGATCGGAACGGCCCAGTCCGGTCTGCCGCGCTTTCGCATCGCCGACCCCGAGCGCCAGGCCGGACTGATGGAGACAGCGCACGACGATGCGCGCAAGCTCCTGAACGACGATCCCGCCCTGACCGGCGCGCGGGGCCAGGCGGCGCGAACCCTGCTCTGGCTCATGGAGCAGGACAAGGCAATCAGGCTGCTCCGCGTCGGATAACACCTTTCGTTCTCATTTGTTCACAAAAAGTTCTTGCCATTTGAGTGCGAATATGAGAACAAAGCGTTAACAGAGAGGGAGGTTTTCATGCGCCACATGTTTCGTCTCGTTCGCGCTCATCCCCAGGGCGCCCACGCCCGGTTGATTGCCGATGCACTTGGCGCGGCGTCGCTTTTCGCCCTTCTCTACGCGGCGCTGCATCTGCCGCTTTTCTTCTGATCCTGCCTGCCTAGCGGTCTGGCGCGGTGCAGCCCTGTCCCTGCGCCGCATGCCTTCCGGCCTGCCCAGACACGCCACTTGCCGCCGCAGTCTTCTGCGGCGGCTTTTTTCTTCATCTTGCCGAAAATTGCGCCCGGGGGAGTTCGTGACAGCGAACGGGGAACAAAGCTCCCCTGACCCGTTTCCCGCTTCAACCGGTCGAGGCGTCGGCCTGCCGCGCGGCCTCGGCCGTGGCTTGCACCGCCAGCAGGATCGAGGTGTGGCGGTTGCGGAACTCGCGCGCCGGCAGGAGCGCCTCGAAGCCCTCGAAAGGCGCCTCGGGCACCGGCCCGCCGGATTTGAGCATCGCTTCGAGCTGCGCGGCGGCGCGCTCAAGCTCGTCAGCGCTGCGCCCGATCACCGCCCCGCCCAGCACTGCGGCCGAAGCCTGGCCCAGCGCGCAGGCCTTTACCTCCTGTGCGAACTGGCTGACGCGCCCGCCCTCCATGTCCAGATCGACCGTCACCGTCGAGCCGCATAGCGGCGAGCGCTTGCGGATGCTCGCCTGTGGCGCCTGCAGCCGGCCCAGATGCGGGATATCCGCCGCCAGCGCCAGGATGCGCGCCGAATAAAGCTTGATCAGATCAGATGTTTCCGACAAAACCGGCGCTCCCTCTTGCAAGGCAGGATATAGATCATGGCTTTCGATCCGCAATCCCTCCGTTTCGATGCGAACGGGCTGATCCCGGCCATTGCGCAAGACCATGCAAGCGGCGTGGTGCTGATGGTGGCCTGGATGAATGCCGAGGCAATCGCCCGCACGCTGGCGAGCGGGCGGGTCACCTACTGGTCGCGTTCGCGCGGGGAATACTGGGAGAAGGGCGCCAGCTCGGGCCATGTTCAGCGACTGGTCGATTTCAGGCTCGATTGCGACCGAGACTGCCTGCTCCTGCTGGTCGAGCAGACCGGGCCGGCCTGCCACACCAATCGGCGCAGCTGTTTCTATACGGCGGTTCGCGATGGCGAAGAAGTCGAATTGATGAAGCCCGAGCGCTGATCGCAAGCGATTTCCAATCGGGCGCATTTCTCCGGCCCATCCACCAAGCGGGCCGGAAACTGCCATGATGTTTTGCCAAAGCCTTAAGTTCGTTTAAACTGTTGCGATCAGGCACGCGAAAGTTGCGGGCCCGGGCAAGCGCAAGGCCATCAGATGTTTCGCGGCACAACCCTCAGGCAGGATCGCAGGCGCCGGGCGGCAGTGTGGGTGGCGGTGAGGAATGCTTGAGACGATCCTAGAAACCACGGCGTGGCAACTGGCGGTCGCCTTGCTGGGCGGGCTGGCGATAGCTCTGTTGCTGTTGCTTGTGCTGAACGTCCGCGCCGGGCCGCGCGAGCAGCTTCGTGAGCGGGCGCGACGGATGGGCTCGGTGCCGCCGGGGCAGCGCGTACAGGATGCCGCCGCCGCCGGCAGTGGTGCTGACGACGACAGCGGCGAAGGCCGGCAGGGTGGTACGACAACGGCAAGGGCGTCCTTGCGCGAGGTCAGGCATGGTCAACTTCAGCAAAAGAGCGGCATGCTGCGACAACGCGCAGGCAAATACGGTGTGAACCTGCGCTATGTCGCGATGGCGCTTGGCGGCGGGGTGGCGGTGACCATTGCCCTGATCGTGGCTGGTGCCGACCTCTTCGGCGCCGTTGTGCTGGGCGTGGTGGCGGGGGTCGGTTTACCGCTCTACATCGTCATCCGCAGCCGGGCGCGCTGGCTCGCCGCCATCGAGCGAGAGTTCCCGACCGCCATCGACATCATGGTGCGCGGCCTGCGTGCCGGCCTGCCCTTGCCTGAATGCATGCAACTGGTCGCGCGCGAGGCCGATCCGGCGCTGGCGCGGGAATTCAGGCATATGGTCAACGAGGTCGAAATCGGCCTGCCGGTGCCCGAGGCCATGCAGCGCATGGCAAGGCGGTTGCAAATCCCCGAAATACAACTGTTTGCAACCATCATCGCCATTCAGAGCGCCACCGGTGGTTCGCTTGCCAAGGTTCTTGACGCCGTCAGCAGCACCGTGCGCAGCCGCCATACATTGCGCCAGAAAGTCGTGATCATGAGTAACGAAGCGCGCGCCAGCGCGGCCATTATCGGCGCCCTGCCGATCGTTCTGGGGGCGGTGCTCTTTATCGTCAGTCCCGACTATATCAGCCTGATGTTCACCACCGTGACCGGCCGCTGGATGCTTGCCGGCGCCGTGTTGTGGATGCTGGTAGGGGTGCAGGTGATGCGCAAGATGATCGACTTCGATGTCTGAAGCGCTGAACGATCTTGCCGGTTGGGCGCAAGGGCCGCTCGTGCTGCTGGTTCTTTCAGCGGTGGCACTGGGTGCGCTGTTGCTGGCGCTGCTGTGGGGCCTGATTTACCCGGATACCACCGAAAGGCGGGTGCGCGGCATCATGCAAAACCGCCCGCTCGCCGAGGAAAGGGGCCGGCCGCCGACGACAAAATCGCGCCTGCCCCAGCTTGACCGCCGCATCGAAGCTTTCGGGAAAAGGTTCAACTGGAACCCTGAACACCAGCGCCTGCTGCTGCGGCGCGCCGGTTACCCGCAGCGTGATGCCTATGTCGTCGTACTGATGTTCAAGGCCGTCGCCCCGCTTCTGGCACTGCCGCTTGCCTGGCTGTATCTGGACCTCATCCTGGGCGACGCATGGCATGGTTTGCTGGTGTTTCTTGCCTCGCTTCTGCTGGCGATTGCCGCCTTCTGGGCACCTGATCTGTATGTACGCAACATGATACTGCGCCGAAGGGAGCGTATCCGGCGCACATGGCCCTATGCGCTTGACCTGATCCAGCTTTGTGTCAATGCCGGCATGGGGCTGGAGCCGGCGCTGGCCAAGGTGGCCCGCGAGACGCGCGTGCTGGCGCCCGACATTTCCGATGAGCTCAACCTCACCGTTTCCGAGCTGATGTATCTGCAAAACCGTCGCGCCGCGCTTGAGCGGCTCGCGCACCGGGTCGACATGGCGCCGGTGCGCGAGGCGATCATGGTGTTCATCCAGTCCGAGCGCTATGGCATGGCGCTGGGCGACACCCTGCAGGGGCTGGCCGAGGAAAGCCGCCGCCAGCGTCTTGTCGAGGCCGAGAAGAAAGCCGCCTCGCTGCCGCCAAAGCTGACCGTGCCGATGATCCTTTTCTTCCTGCCGGCGCTTTTTGTCGTCATACTGTCGCCGGCACTGATCCGCGTGTTCGAGTTGCCCTGAAAGCCGGGGGGCGGCCGCCAGGATGCCCGAAATGCCCGGCCGCCACGGAGTAATCGATGATTCGGCGTTTCTTGCGAAAGGAAAACGGGGCGATCGCCATCATCGTGGCGCTGCTCACGCCCTTCCTGCTGGCCGGGATGGCCTTTGCCGTGGAAACCGGGTTGTGGTTCATGACCCAGCGCCAGTTGCAGCACAGCGCCGATACCGCCGCTTACTCGGCGGCGGTGGCACTGGCCTCGGGTGACTCGCAGGCCCAGGCGGCGGCGGTGGCCCAACGCAGCGCGCTTGACAGCGGCCTGGACCCCGAGCGCGGCCAGATCACGGTAAGTTTTCCCGCCGAGAACCGCGCGCAGGTGGTGCTGCAGACCTCGCGGGTGTTCATGTTCCTGCGCGTGGTCGATTTGCTGCGCGGCGATGGCGAGCGCTATTTCGACGAGGCGCAGATGATCGCCGCCCGAGCGGTTGCCGAAGTGCTCAGGGCAGATCCCGGGCAGTCGATACCGGTCTGCATCATGTCGCTGTCGCCGCAAGGGCTGGGGGTGGATATCGGTGGTACCGCATCGTTTTCGATGCCCGAATGCACGATCGACATTCATTCGGGGTCAACCCCGGCGATGCGGGTTGCCGGCAACGCAGCAATCTCGGCCGCTTGTGTGACCGTGCGCGGCACCATCAGCGGCGCAGATCAAATCATCACCGACCCCGATTTCTGCGAGGGGCCGCGCCAGAACGCCACGCCGCGCCCACCGCCTGAGGCGCTTCAGAACATTGAACGTCCTGCCAACCCCGCATCGGTGCCCAACCGACCGCGGCAAAGCGGCGAAACGACGATCACCGCCAGCCATACCAGCCATCCCAGTGGCGTTCCCATGCGCCGTTTCCAGGGCGGGCTGGATCTGCCCGCGGGGAATTATGTCTTCGAGCCCGGGCTATACATCATTGATGGCGGCCAGTTCCGGACGAGAAATAACACGGTTATCGATGCCATGCAGGGCGTGGCATTCTACTTCATCAATGGCGCCTATCTGAGTTTTCATGGCGGGTCGAGCGCCGCCTTCCGGGGCCTTGCAGGTGACGCGTGGCAAGGCATTGTTTTCTTCGATAGCGGCGATGCGGCCAGCGCCCAGTACCATAATCTGGTGACGACTGAGCTTGAAGGGGTTATCTATCTGCCGCGTGCCACGTTCGAGTTTTCGGGCGGACAGAATATCAATGACGGCTGTTTCGCCCTTATCGCCGGGAGTTTTCGGTTCACCGGAAATGCAGCCATTACCGCTAATTGTGACAACGCCCAAGTGGGTTTCGACTGGATTTACGAAGGCGGCGGCGGCGATGGTGAGGGGCCGGTCGAGAACATTCGTCTGATCGAGTGACGCGCTGTGCGGCTGACGGTATCGGTTGCTGCAAGGGCGGGCGTGAATGTCGCGGCGTCCGACCTGATCAGCCAGGTTTCAGATCATGCCAGATCGGTTTGAGCATTGCGGCATGATGGGGATACACCCCTTGCCACCGGCGAGTTTGGAACGGGCAATGGCGGTGTTAACACTGCCCTGCAACACGGCGCGCGCCCGTAGGGCGGGGTTCACCCTGACTTGGAACCCGGCGCATTTCCGCAAGACGGGGTTCACCCCGCCCTCGCGGTTCGTTCGGGAAAAGGCAAGTCCCGGCCCATGCAGCCTCCGTGATGCCTGAGGTGATCAAACGGATTTCGTATCAGTCGTTCTCGGGGGCGGTCAGGCTCAGGGTGCGGCTTGATCCCAGCAGAATCTCGCGCACATGCAGGGGCACGAAGGGTATCAACAGCCCTGCCTGATAGGAAAGCCGAACGATAATGGCGTCACCGTCGATGACAAGCGACAGCATGATCCCATCGGCCTGGATGCCCACCACCCGGTTGCGCGCGTCTTCAAGCAGGGTGGCCTGGAGCGCCGATGCATCCCCACCCGGCGCCGGCACGCGGTGGCTGTATTCCACCATCAGGCTGCGCGCCGCGCGGTCGGCCAGATAATCGAGCGCGTTGCGCATGTGCAGGGCGCGGCCCATCTCGAACAGGCCGAACACAATCGGAATCAGCACCGCCAGCACCATCGCGAATTCTACGGCCGTCGCCCCGCTTTCGCGGCGCAGGAGGCTGCGCAAGGGTGGCACGGATCGTGCGCGCAGCGGTTTCATGGCGCGACCTGCGAATAGATGTCAACGCGAAGCCGCGTGCGTAGCTGTGTCAGTTCAACGCCAGAAAGCTCGCCCAGGAAAAGGCTGCGATAGGGCATCTCGGCGCCCAGCCGGAAGAAGGGGCGGGGTGCGCCTTCGGCGCAGCTTTCAGTGCATTGCGCCTCGCTGTCTGGCGATTGCGGGCAATAGCAGAATGGGCCGGCGACGGTGACGGCCAGGTTCTCCATGCGATTGGTGGCGTTGGCATCGGCCGCGGCCTGCAGTGCCGCCGCGATGCCTGTCGCGCGGTGGTCGAGCGCGTCTTCCGGGCCAAAGCGCAGGCCCTCCTGCGCGCCGATGCGCAGAACGCCATCCATGATCATCCGCTGATGCATGGCAAAGCCGATATCGGTAGCGATTAGCAGAATCGGCAGAAAGATCGCCGCGAAGAGTGAGAACTCGATAGCCGATACGCCCTGCTGATCGGCAAGAAACCGGCCAGCGCGCCGTGTCGTCCTGTCGGCGCGCGCGCTCACCCTACCACCACTTGCGCAGGCGCGAGAACAAGCGCTCGCTCGACGGGCGCGGGTCGCCATTGTCGAGATCGCGATTGATATGGCGCGCCAGATCGATCAGATTCTTCGAGACCCGGCTGGTCTCGTTGAAATGGATGATCCCCGTCCCCTCGGTCTGCGCAATGCTGAACAGCCTGCTGTCATAGGGTATCTCGAACACCGTTTCCAACCCAAGCGCCTCGCGGAATTCGGCGGTCGATACCTCGACCCGCCGCGGCAGGCCCGTCTTGTTGAGCACCACCATCGGGTTGCGGTCGGTGGGGCGGATGCGCTGCAAGACCTCGACGAGGTTGCGCACATTGCGCAGCCCCGCAAGGGTGGGCATGGTGGTGACCACGATCTCGTCGGCGCGGCCCAGTATCTTCTTCGTGCGCAGCCCCCAGACATGGGTCATGTCGAGAATGACATGACGCGGGGTGGATTGCGCCAGATCGAGAAGGGCATTGATCGCCTGCACCGGCAGATTGGGCAGGCTGTCGATGGTCGGATCGACAAGCAGCAGCTTGAGCCGCTCCTCGGCGGGTTTCAGGATACGCTCGATAAGCAACTCGTCGATGGGGCTGCGCCGGCGCAGAACATCGGTGAGGGTGTAGGCATCCTCGGCATTGAAATTCAGCGCCACGGTGCCGAATTGCGGGTCAAGATCTGCGAGCAGCACTTCGGTGCCCATCAGCCGGGCCATGGCCAGCGCGGCATTCTGCGCCACGCTTGAAGAACCGGTTCCGCCGCCAGCGCCGATGAAGGCGGTGACCCGGCCCAGCTTGACATCTGAAACGTCATGATAAGCGTCGGTAATGGCACTGATGATCTTGGCAGCATCGACCGGGGCGGGCAGGAAATCGCTGACCCCCAGCTTCAGCACCTTGCGAAACAGCTCGACCTCATGCTCGGCGCCGCCACCGATGAACAGCACCTTGGTGTCTTCGCGGCACTCTTTCGCCAGTTCCTCGAGCAGCGCGACCACCCGCCGGCCTTCCTCGTCGCTCTCGATGATCAAGAGGTCGGGCGAACGTTCATCCTTGAAGGCTCTGATCGCCCCCGCCAGCCCACCCTCGCGAAAACGCCACCGCATGCGGGCGAACGCGCCGTTACGCTGGGCGCGGCGCACGGCGAGCCGGGTCTGCGGATACTCGACGAACGCCTCTACCTGCAGCGCGGGCAATAGCGGGCGCTTGGTCGCGACGGGTAGCTCGGTCGGGGGTGGATCGTGTTTCATCGGCTTTCGGTTTCCGGGTGCTGGCTTCGCCCTCTTTATTCGCGGCTGCGTCAGTTCTCGCCACCGCGGCGAATGCGGACGGTGGGAGTGGTCGCCGTAGGTGGTTCGTCCTGATCGGCTTCCGAGCGCAGGGTCATTGTCAGGTTGCCGCTCAGACGCGCCGCCGAGATCGCCTCGACCCCGGCGCGGTCGAGCTCCAGCGTGACAGTGCGGCTCAACTCGACGCGCTGTTCGGAATCCGGCTGCGTGATATGGTCGATGGCGATGACGCGCGCATTGGAAACGACGATCGAACTGGCCGCCTGCATTGCACCCGTGGGCAAATGGGAGTGCACCACATCCACCCGGTCATTGGGTCTGACGAACACACCCGCGGCAACCTCGATATCGGGAATCGTTATCGCGCGCATGCCGGTGGCGAGCGTTTGCGAGAGCGGTGTCGGCACAAGCGATACCTCGGCTTCATCGGCGGAAGAGCGAAGCGCAAGGGTAAGCGTGCCGGCCTCTTGGGCGGCCATCACCGCCTCGACCCCGGGCTGGTTAAGCTCCAGCGTTGCCGTGCGGTTGACCAGAATGGCCTCGTCGCGGTCGATCTGGGTGATCTGATCAAGGGCCAGAACCCTGACATTCGATACCACCACACTGCTCATCGCCCGGGCAAAGCCGGTCGGCGTATAGGTGTGGATGACATCGACCCGGTCATTGGGCAGCACGAACCCCCCTGCCGCTGCCTCGACATTGACGCGCACGGCGACGGCGCGCATGCCGGGGGCCAGGTTGTGCGCAATCGAGCGCGTGGCCATTTCCGTGAAGTTGTTGCGCAAGACCGGCTGGCCCTCGGCCATGTCGGTTGTCGCGATGCGGTTGTTCAGCGTGGCGGCGGCGCCGGGCTGATCATTGCGCAAGATGAAGCCCGACAGCACGAATTCCTCGGGCCAGTCGATCCATTCCAGATCATTCTGCGAAACCTGTTGACCTGCAACCAGAGCCACGCGCGCGGCAAGCACGCTCGCATTCTGCAGTTCAGGTTCGGGCGTAACCTCTGGCGCGTCCGGCGTTTCCGGCGCGACGGCGTTCGCCGGCGGCTCGCTGGGCGTGACCGGTTCGCGCTGCAGATAAAGCCACAGCGCCGCAGTGCCTGCGGCCATTGCCAGCATGAAGAGCAGAAAACGGATCATGTGTTACCCGACATTGCCCGGATCGGTGATATCAGCGAAGCCTGAATGATTAACTATGCTCGGATGCTCATTCAAGCAATGGTATGGTATCCTGTCCTTTTCGAGTGCTTGGGGCCAGTCTAGCATGAATTCTCGGGTGCCGGCCATCGGCAAGGCGGAAACAATGATTTATCAGCGGGTTGAAAGATACATCGGAAACCACCAAATATTGATCAAGATCAAGTTTTTCTGATTGGGAATCAGGTAAGGTCCGACAAAAGTTGCCGGCAAGTATGCGGGTGACAGGTGCGACCGGTTCTTGCAGCCACGTGCCACGCAGAAAAGGAATAAGCCATGCTTGCAAAGTTCAAACACTTCCTGTCGGGTGAAAGCGGCGCGACGGCCATCGAATACGGGCTCATCGCGGCGCTGGTTGCGGTGGCCATCATTGGCGCCCTGACCGCGCTCGGCGTCGATCTGACCGCCATTTTCACCGGCGTCAGCAGCGAGTTGCAGGACGCGACTCCCTGATTGATGGTCAGTTGACCGGCCTGTTGCGCTTTCAACTCAGCTGAACGGGCTTTCTGATTTGAAAAGCCGGCTTTCCCGGGCCGGGCAGGAGATCTCCTCATGGCCCTTGCGCATAAGGCGCGGGGGCTTTTCGCTGCGAGGGGCCGAAGGTGACGAAAAGGGCCCGCTCGTGGATAGCCGGCGGGGAATGCGGGCCTCGATCGCCCGGCGCAAGCGGAATTGTCCGGTGAAAACCGATTGTCGCTTCAACCCCGTTCCCGGCATGGCACCGAATGCGGCCGCTGCGTTTGCTATCGCTTCGCCGGCGGTTTTTCCTTTTGGCACTCGGGCTCCAGCATGCGGCTGGATTGGTGATGGCGCATGCGCTTTACCATTACGCCAAGGGCCAGACGGGCGAAACTGCGTGCATGCGGATAGGGCGCGATCAGCCGGGCCAAATAGGGGCCGTAACGATAATACAGCCTGATGAAGATGCGGCCGGCGGGGTGAGCGGAAAGCTCGACATCGCGATACACTCTCAGAAACAGAACATCGGGGTGGTCGTAATCGCCATAGGCGCAGGTGGCGACGAAACAGCCACCCCCGCCGCCGGGCGGTGGATCTTCGTCTTCCCCTGGAGGCGGCTCATCAGGGGGCGGTTCATCTGGCGGCGGTTCATCGGGCGGATCTTCGTCGTCGCGGCTGTCGAGCAGATCCTCGATCCGCTCGCGCATGTTGTCGAAGACTTCGTAATCTTGATAATCGAGCCCGATCGTCTCGAGGGATTCGACAAGCGTGAGCACATCCTCGTCGTTCCAGTCACCGATCAGGCGCTCGCCGGCATCTCCGTCAAGCACATGCATAAGCCTGCTCACCACGTCCGGATCCAGACCGGGAGCCAGTGGCAATGTCGGTGTCAGCGAGTCTTCCCACCGATACTCGAGCGCCAGGGGGTTGAGCCGGTCAAAGAAACTGTCAAGCGCCTCGTCGTCGAGCCTGGAGAGATACACGCTCAGCATCCCGGATCGAGAGGTGAGCATCAGGATGGAAGGGTTGATGTATTCGTTGAGCAGGCTCAACTCTTCCTGCGAATACCCGTCGAGGAGTTCGATAGCTTCGTCGAGGTCATTTCCGTTCAGCAACTCCTCGAATTGTCGCGCCAGCAAGAGGTTCGGGTCGTCCTCGACATCATCCGGGTCGTCCGGGATCGAGCCATCGGGCGGCGGGGTGGTCAGTTGATCGACGAGATCGTTCACCGCGCTGTCGGAATCGAAATCGGAAAGGGCGTCAGGCAGCGCATCGAACTGGCCGGCAGCGCCCAGCAGCGTGGTGGTGCCGCCGGCCTCATGGGTGAAGACGATATCCTCGTCGACGACCGCCGCCTGCGCCATTGCCGCCTCGGCGCTGTCATAGGCGCGCAGAAAGCTCAGCGTGTCGCCGTTTGCAGTCTCGAAACTGCTGACAATGGCATCGCCCTCAGGGTTGACGATGTAGTGATTCAGCCCGGTCATGCCGTTCATGAAGGTCTGGCCCGAGCCAGCCACCAGCGTATCCTCGCCCTGACCGCCGATCAGCGTATCGTTGCCCGAGCCGGCGATGAGCAGATCGTCACCCGGGCCACCATGCATCCAGTCATCGCCCTCGCCGCCGATCAGCGTGTCGTCGCCCCACCGGCCATGCAGCCGGTTATTGCCGTATAGAACCTCGATCCGGTTGTTGCCCCAGCCGCCAAAGAACTCCTCGTCGTAATCGGCGTCGGGGTCCACAACCTGGCTGTTGCCGTAGAGATGCAGATCCACCGGTTCGAGCGAGAATTCCAGCCGCATGATCTCGTAGGGACCAAGCGAAAAGCTGATCTCGCCATCATCGAGCAGGCTGGCGGCCGAGTGGTGCTGCAGATAGGGGCGTGCGTAGCTAGCGGTCGGATCGCCCTCGTCGCGTTCGGTCGAAGGGTCGTTGAGCGCACCCAGGCTCTGGCCGTAGAGATGATCCCATGACGGGATCAACAGTTGCGGGTCAAGGGTTACATCGACCTCTTCATCGGTGCGCGAGGAAATGAACAGCACGACGCGCTCATCCGAGCCGAAGCCATGCATCACCATCTGGGTGCGGCTGTCGGGGTCGCGGTCCTCGGGGAGCCGGTTCAGGCTGTCGCGCAGCGAGGGGTCGGTGTCGATATCCAGAACCTGCAACCCTTCAAGGCTGGTGTTCATCATCTTGAAGAGTTCACCGGGAACGGTCAGGCGGTAGCCAAACCCCGCCGGGGTGCTGTCGTCGCGGTAAAGCTCTGCCATGCGGTTACGCAGGGCCTGATACTGCGTGCCCCACAGCGTGGCATGGTCAACCCCGCGTTCCATGAAAGTGCGGGTAACCTCGAGCATACCCGATGCCTGCAGCAGGCCGACTTCGTTGCCGTGCATGCTGACATTCCATTCCGACAGGTAGTATTCAAGATCGCCGAAACCCTCGGCTTCCTGGAAATCGTCGAGCCGGTTGAACACGCCCCGCGAATTCGCGATCGCGTGGTACTGCGTCGGGTAGAAATGCTGCGTCACCACATCGATGGCGCTGCGGGCGTTGGGGGTGAGTTGTTCGAGGATCGCCTCGTTATCCTCGGGTTTCCAGCCCTGCGCGACCTGAACAGCTATCTTGGGTTCGACCCATGAATCGGGGTCATCGAGCTCGGAGCGATAGATGTTGAATATCCGTTGCAGCCCGATCGAGAGGTCATTGGCAATCATGCCATATTCCTCGGGCGTCTGGCGCTCGTCGCGATACCAGAACTCGTTGCCGATCTGGAACATGCCGATCTCGACTTCGCCATATTCGCCGCGGATCATCTGGTCTGCGCGGTCGATCAGCCGATAGGCGCCAAAGGCATCCACTTCGCGGTTGGTCTGCCCGGCGACGGGGTCGGCGAAATAGCCCTGCGTGGGCAAGGTGAAGGCAATGCTATGGCCGTTGGTGGTCGCGTAGTCGAACATGGCGGGCGCGGTGAGGATGCGCGACTCGCCCTCTTCGCCCAGCCCGCTGGGGCGGGTCATCGAAAACAGCCTCTCGGCATCGCGCCCGCCGGGGGCAAAGGTCTCTTCGGTCACCGTGCCGCCGGGAAAGCGCAGAAAGCCGCTGTGCATCTCGTTCAGATAACGGTCAAACGGGCCGCCCGGGTCGAGAAAATCCTTGGTGAATACGACATTCGCGCCCAGATGCTGCGAGGTGATCGGAGCGCTGGTATAGTCCGCTCTGTCCAGGGTGATCGAAACCGACATCGTCCTACCCTCATTCTGCCGTGGCGCACATTCAGGCAGACGCAGAGCCACCACCCCACCGCGTATCCAACGCGCTGGCCACGACTGCCGAGCCTGTTCGGGAAGAGGTTCACATGGAACAGGGTACGCAACTTCAAACTGTATTAACGAATATTATAGCGCCTAAATCGAAAGCAAAAAAACAAAAGTTCTTCATGCCGATTTATCCAGACTCTTCTGAAGGTTAATGACCTAAGGTAAAGTGGCATCAAGCGAGTAACCTGGGCTATTGTCCAGCGAATCGGTCTATGGCAGCCGCAACTACTAAAGGTGATTCGCTGCTTGATTGGTTTCGGTCCCCGCTTGCCGGGCCCGGAAGGGCATGCTGGACCGTAAGCATTTTAACTTTAAAGAGAAATTCAGCGGCCCGCATACCGGAACGGCGGGCTGATTTGCGAAACCGGCTGCAAAGCAATTCCAGCCACGGCCTGCGATGCAGGCGAGGCGCGTTTTACAACCCGATATGCGCGCGAATTTCGGCCGGACTCACCCCATCGGCACGAAAGCGCGCAATTGCGCGCGCGTCATCGCGCTTGGCCAGGCGCCTGCCTTCCTCGTCGCGTATCAGCCGGTGATGGTGCCATTCCGGCTGGGGAAGGCCAAGCAGGCGCTGCAGCAGCACATGAATCGCCGTTGCCTCGAACAGATCGGCGCCGCGGGTGACGAGGGTAACGCCCTGCGCGGCATCGTCCAGCACCACCGACAGGTGATAGGAGGTGCCGATATCGCGCCGCGCCAGCACGATATCGCCCACATTCGTGATCAGGTGATCGGCGCTGACGACATGCTCGCCGGTAAACAGCGGCCCGGTCTCGGCAAAGCGCAGCGGCGCATCCAGCCGCGCCAGCGCCGCTTTCATGTTCAGCCGGATGGCCGCGCCCTCGGCAAGGTGGCCCGCCTCGCGGCAGGTGCCGGGATAGACCGGCCCGTCTGGTCCGATGACGGCTGCGCCCTCTTGCGGGGCCGACAGCGCGGCGCGAATATCGGCGCGTGTGCAGGTGCAGGCATAGCTCACGCCCATCGCCGCGAGCCGCTCCAGCGCGGCGGCGTAGCTTTCCATGCGATCGGACTGGCGCAGCACCGGTTCGGGCCATGTCAGCCCCAGCCAGCGCAGATCGTCGTAGATCGCCTGCTCGTGTTCTGCCCGGCAGCGCGGCTGGTCGATATCCTCGATGCGCAGCAGGAATTGCCCGCCACCGGTGCGCGCCAGATCCCAGGCGGTGAGCGCTGAATAGGCATGGCCCAGATGCAGCGGCCCGGTGGGCGAGGGGGCGAAGCGGGTGGTCAGCCCAGCCATTCGGAAAAAGCCGCCTTGGCGCGCTCGGTATAGGCGCGGTAGCGTTCACGCCGGCCACGCCGCCCGCCGCGCGAGTCGATGGGCGGGAAAAGGCCGAAATTCACGTTCATCGGCTGGAATGTCCGCGCTTCGGCATCGCCGGTGATATGGGCAATCAGCGCCCCCATCGCGGTTTCGCGCGGCGGCGGGCCGGCGGGCTGGCCCAGAATCTCGGCCGCCGCCAGCCGCCCGGCAACCAGCCCCATCGCCGCCGATTCGACATAGCCTTCAACCCCGGTGATCTGCCCGGCAAAGCGGATATGGGGCTTGGTGCGCAGCCGCATCTGTGCGTCCAGCAGCGTGGGCGAGTTGATGAAGGTGTTGCGGTGAATGCCCCCCAGCCGCGCGAAGCTGGCATTCTCAAGCCCCGGGATCATGCGAAAGACCTCGGTTTGCGCACCGTATTTCATCTTCGTCTGGAAACCGACGATATTGTACAGCGTCCCCAGAGCGTTGTCGCGGCGCAGCTGAACCACGGCATGGGGCTTCACATCGGGCTGGTGCGGGTTGGTCAGCCCCACGGGTTTCATCGGCCCGTGGCGCAGGGTTTCGCGCCCTCGCTCGGCCATCACCTCTATGGGCAGACAACCGTCGAAATACTGCGCGGTCTCGCCCTCGCGGAACTCGGTCTTGGGCGCGGCAATGAGCGCGTCGATGAAGGCCTCGTATTGCGCGCGGTCCATCGGGCAGTTGAGATAGGCGGTGCGCTCCGCCTCCGTCTCGCCCTTGTCATAGCGCGACTGGAACCAGGCTTTGGACAGATCGATGCTGTCGAAATGCACGATGGGCGCGATGGCATCGAAAAAGGCCAGTGCCTCGGCGCCGGTCTCCTGGCGGATGGCCTGGGCCAGCGCGCCCGAGGTCAGCGGCCCGGTGGCGATGATCCAGTGGCCATCATCGGGCAATTCGGTAAACTCGCCCGGCTCGCTGCGGATACCGGGATGCGCGCGCAGCCGCTCGGTGACGCCAGCGGCAAATGCTTCGCGATCAACCGCAAGCGCGCCGCCGGCGGGCAGGGCATGGGCATCGGCCATGGCCATGATAAGCCCGTTCGCCGCGCGCATTTCCCAGTGCAGCAGGCCGACGGCGTTGTTCTCGTCGTCATCCGAGCGAAACGAGTTCGAACACACCATCTCGGCGAAATCGCCGGTGCGATGGGCAAAGGTTCCGGTGGCCGGGCGCATTTCGTGCAGCACCACCTTCACACCCGCCTCGGCGGCCTGCCAGGCAGCCTCCGAGCCGGCCATGCCGCCGCCAACGATGTGCAGTTCGGGCGTCTGTGTCATGCGCGCGATTTAGCCATGCTCGCGGGCAAAGGGAAGGGGCGGCGTGGCGCGCGCATACCCGGCCCGGCCGGCAGCGACCGTGCGAAGCCAACGCTCAGATCAGGGCGAGGTGATCCACGCCTTCAGGGTCGGGGAAAGGGCGGTAGAGGCCATATTCGGCGCGGGCGACGTGCTGGCGCATCTGTTCGTAGCGGCTCACCGCCTCGTCATCGCCCCGGCCGAGAAAGCGAAAGGCGTCATCGAGCTGCGCAAGGTCTTCGAGTTCAATTTCCAGAAGGAAATCGGCGTAACCATCGCTGGCGAGGTTGAGCTTTCGCCGCATGAGCCGCCAGGCACCGATGCGCCCTTCGTCCTGCAGGAGCGTCAGCCAGGCATCGAGCGCCATCGCAAAGACCAGCGCCCGCGAATCGCTCTTCAGATCGATCATTACATGGTAAAGGTTCACTGTCGCCCCCGTTCGCCATTCACGCCACTCTGGGCGAAAAAGGCGAACGGTTGGTAAATGGCGGCTTCAGGCCGTGGCCTTTTCAGCCAGCATCTCGCGCACCATGGGGATGACCTGTTCGCCGTAAAGCTCGATGCAGCGCATCAGCTCTGCATGCGGCTGCGGCCCGGTGGCGTATTTCAGGTCGAAACGATCGATTCCCAGCCCCTTCACCGCGCGCACGATCTTGCGCGCCACGGTCTCGGGCGAGCCCAAGAAAAGCGCGCCATGCGCCACCTCGCCGATGAAGCGATCCTTTGTCACCGGCGGCCAGCCACGCTCGCGCCCGATGCGGCCGAACATGGCCTGGTAATGCGGCCACAGTGCTTCACGCGCCTGTTCGTCGGTATCGGCCACGAAACCCGGCGAATGCACGCCGATGGGCCGCGCCTGCTGGCCGGTTTGCGCCACGGCGCGGTGATAGAGATCGACATAAGGTTTGAAGCGCAGCGGGTCGCCGCCGATGATGGCCATCATCAACTGCAGATCGTGGCGCACCACGCGCACCACCGATTCCGGGCTGCCGCCGACGCCCACCCAGGTGGTCAGGGGCTGGCCGAGCCTTGGGTAGATGGTGGCCTTGTCGAGCGCCGCGCGGGTCTGGCCCTTCCAGGTGACGCGTTCCTCGCGCAAGAGGCGCGCGAAGAGAACTAGCCGTTCCTCGAACAGCTGGTCGTACTGGCGCATGTCATGGCCGAAAAGCGCGTAGCTCTCGGTGAAGGAGCCGCGCCCGACAATGATCTCGGCGCGCCCGTTCGAGACTGCATTCAGCGTGGAAAAGCGCTGGAACACGCGCACCGGGTCATCGGTGGACAGCACGGTGACGGCGGTGCCCAGCTTGATACGGCTGGTGCGCCCGGCGATTGCGGCGAGCACGATCTCGGGGGCCGAGATGGCAAAATCGTTGCGGTGATGCTCGCCCAGGCCGATGAAGTCGATGCCCAGCTCATCGGCCAGCACCGCCTGCTCGACCACCTCGCGCAGCACTTCATCCATGGGGTTGGGCCGGCCATCGGGGCCGGTATTGATATCGCCGAAAGTATCGAGGCCGAGGGAAAGCGGGGGCATGGCTTGCTCCGGAGTTATGCGTTGTGGCCAGAGAATAGGTGCTTGAAGGGGGGGCCGAAAGCCGCGCAAGCGCAGAGCGGCTGTGCGCGCATGCGCAGCAAAGCGCTCAGAGCGGGCCAGGGCGGCGCTCTTCGCTGAGCAGCACATTGGCATCGACCTGGGCGACGCCGGGCAAAGTCATGATGCGCCGGCGCAGGACGCGCTCGAAATCGGGCAGATCGCGCGCCACCACGCGCAGGCGGTAGTCATAGAGCCCCAGCACATGCTGCACCGTCTGCACCTCGGGGATGGCCGCGACGGCACGCTCGAAATCGGCCAGGCTGACGCGGCCCTTGGTGCCCAGTGTGATGCCCAGGAACACGGTCACGCCAAAGCCCAGCGCGGCGCGGTCGAGCACGAGAAGCTGTCCGGCGATGGCGCCTTCCTGTTCCAGCCGGCGGATACGCCGCCAGGTGGCGGGCTGGCTGAGCCCCAGCCGCCGGCCCAGCGCGGCAGCGCTGGGCGTGGCATCCTGGGCCAGCGCGCGAAGAATGGCGCGGTCGGTGGCGTCAAGCTCGATCATGGGGCGTCCTTGCAGGGGCGGTGGCGGCTTGGGGGGCATCGCCCCCCCCCGCGCCGCCCGGGGGCGCTGCCCCCGCCGGGCCTGCGGCCCTCCCCCGGCAGTATTTCAGGCAAGATGAAGGGGGCAGGGTTCATATCGGCAGCGCCTCGCCCTTCTTGATGTCGGCGATATGCATCAGCGCCTCGATATCGGCGATATGGGGCAGCGTGAGGATGCGTTCGCGGTAGATCTGCTGGTAATGCGCCAGATCGCGCGCGATGACATTGAGGCGCACATCGACGCGGCCGAGGAAAGTCTGGATTTCCAGCACCTCGGGCACTTCGCGGGCCGCGGCGATGAATTCGTCGAAGGCGCGCGGGTCGGTCTTGTCGAGGGTGATGCGCAGGCTGACCTCGACCTCCCAGCCCAGCTTGCGCCAGTCGATCACGGCGCTGCGGCCCTTGAGCACGCCGGCATTGCGCAGCCGCTCGAGCCGGCGCGCGCAGCCGGCCTCGGCCAGCCCGGCGCGTTCGGCCAACGCCGCCATGGGTTGTGCCGGATTGGCCTGGAGCAGGCGCAGCAGGCGGCGGTCGGTGTCGTCGAGGCGCATGAATCTTCTCATATCGGAGAAATTCTAGAATGAATTCTGCGTATACTGGCTGAAAAAAAGGTGCAAGTCACAGCGACTTTCAATCCGCCGGGGTTATGCTTCGCGGCACAGCCCAGAGCGGCATTCACGCGAGATATCGAAGGGGAACGGCATGCGCGTTTATTATGATCGCGATTGCGACATCAATCTGATCAAGGACAAGAAGGTAGCGATTCTGGGCTATGGCAGCCAGGGCCATGCCCATGCGCTGAACCTGCGCGATTCGGGTGCCAAGAACGTGGCGGTGGCGCTGCGCGAGGGCTCGGCTTCGGCGAAGAAGGCCGAGGCCGAGGGGCTGCAGGTGATGGGCATTGCCGAGGCTGCCGCCTGGTGCGACCTGATCATGTTCACCATGCCCGACGAGTTGCAGGCCGAGACCTACAAGAAGTATGTTCACGACAATCTGCGCGAGGGCGCGGCGATTGCCTTCGCCCATGGCTTGAACGTGCATTTCGGCCTGATCGAGCCGAAGCCGGGTGTGGATGTCATCATGATGGCGCCCAAGGGGCCGGGCCACACGGTGCGCTCAGAGTTCGTCAAGGGCGGTGGCGTGCCCTGCCTGGTGGCGGTGCATCAGGATGCCACCGGGCGCGCGATGGAGCTGGGCCTGTCCTATTGCTCGGCGATCGGTGGCGGGCGTTCGGGGATCATCGAGACCAATTTCCGCCAGGAATGCGAGACCGACCTTTTCGGCGAACAGGCGGTGCTGTGCGGCGGGCTGGTCGAGTTGATCCGCATGGGGTTTGAGACCCTGGTCGAGGCCGGCTACGAGCCCGAGATGGCCTATTTCGAGTGCCTGCACGAGGTGAAGCTGATCGTCGATCTGATCTATGAGGGCGGCATCGCCAACATGAACTACTCGATCTCGAACACCGCCGAATATGGCGAATACGTCTCGGGCCCGCGCATCCTGCCCTATGACGAGACCAAGCGGCGCATGAAGGAAGTGCTCACCGACATCCAGACCGGCAAGTTCGTGCGCGATTTCATGCAGGAAAACGCCGTCGGCCAGCCGATGTTCAAGGCCACGCGGCGGCTCAATGACGAGCATCAGATCGAACAGGTGGGCGAGAAGCTGCGCGCCATGATGCCCTGGATCGCCAAGGACCGGATGGTGGACAAGGCGCGCAACTGAGGCGGCGCACCGGCGGGCGCGGCGCTCGCATCTGCATGAAGCTGCCCGCCCGCAAGAGGAGGCTCGGGGCAGTGCGTGGCGCGCGGCGGGGGAGGGCCGCGCGCCAGCTTGTTTCTCACCCTTGATAACAGGCCGGGCCGTGGCCTTTCATCCGATGGCTGTCATGACCGCACCGCGCGCCGATCTTTCAGACTGGCTGCTTGTAACCCTGCTGGGGCTGATCTGGGGCGGGTCATTTCTGGGCGTGGCGCTGGCGCTGGAAGGTTTCGCCCCGGTCTGGGTGGCGGCGGCGCGTATCGGGCTGGCCGCGCTTGTGCTTGTGGCGCTCGCCTATGCGCTGGGCCGGGGCCTGCCCGCAGCCGCCTCGGCCATGGGGCGGCGCATCTGGGCGCATTGCCTGGGCTTTGCGCTGTTCAGCAATGTCATCCCGTTCCTGCTGCTGTCCTGGGCCATCCAGCATGTCAGCTCAGGCTTTGCCGGCATCACCATGGCAGCGGTGCCGCTGATGGTGCTGCCGCTGGCGCATCTGATGCTGCCGGGCGAGCGGCTGGGGCTGGTCAGGCTGGCCGGCTTCCTGCTGGGCTTTGCCGGGGTGCTGGTGCTGATCGGCATCGATGCGGTGCAGGCGGCGCTGGCGGGCGAGGATGACGGGTTGGCGCGGCTGGCCTGCATCGCGGCGGCGGCGTGCTATGCCATCGGCTCGATCAACACGCGCCTGTGCCCGCCGGTCTCGCAGCTGGGCTATTCGGCGGCGGGGCTGTTGCTGGCGGCGGTGATCATCCTGCCGGTGGCGGCGCTGAGCGCGCCTTTCCCTGCCAGCCCCGGCGCGGTGCCGCTCATGGCCACGCTCTATCTGGGCCTGTTGCCCACGGCGCTGGCCACGCTGTTGCTGGTGCGGATCAACCGCCGCGCGGGGGCGTCTTTCCTGAGCCTCGTAAATTATCAGGTGCCGGTCTGGGCGGTGGTGCTGGGGGTGCTGGTGCTGGGCGAGGCGCTGCCGCCGCAATTCCTGGCGGCGCTGGGGCTGGTGCTGGCCGGGCTGGCCCTGAGCCGGGCGCCGGCGATCAGGCGCCGGCCCTGAGCGGGGCTTTTCCCTGCCATTGCCGGCGCTATCCTTGCCGCCATGAGCGATCCGCACCCCATCTGCCCGCTTTGCGGCCGCCCGATACCGCCCGATGTGCCGCAATCGCTGCACCATCTGGTGCCGCGCCTGCGCGGCGGCAAGGGCGGGGCGGTGGTGCTGTTGCACCATATCTGCCACAAGGAAATTCACGCCGCGCTGGGCGAGAGCGAGCTGGCGCGGGAATTCAACACCATCGAGGCTTTGCGCGCGCATCCGCGGCTGGCACGTTTCATCGCCTGGGTGCGCAAGCGCCCACCGGGCTTTGTCTCGCGCGTGCCGGGCGGGTATCGGCGCCGGCGCGGCAGGTGAGCTTGCCGCCATATGGACAGGCTGGCGCGAAGCGGCTAGGCGGGGCGCATGGAAAGCGCCACCGAATGCGACGCCGAAATCGATGCGCGCGGGCTTCTGTGCCCGCTGCCGGTGCTGCGCGCGCGCAAGCGGCTTCTGGCGATGGCGCCGGGGCAGGTGCTGCGGCTTCTGGCCAGCGATCCGGCGGCGGTGGTGGATGTGCCGCATTTCTGCGCCGAGGCGGGGCATGAATTCCTGCACATGGCCGAATTGCCCGACGGCATGGCCTATCTGATCCGCCGGGGCTGAGCGGCGCCCGCCATGGCCTCGGCCCGGGCCAGATCGTCGGGCGTGTTGATGTTGAAGAAGGGATCGCCACGCGCGCTGTCGAACAGCGCCAGTGCGGCGCCATGGGCATCGGCCCAGCGCCCGGCGCGGCGCTCGCCCTGCTGCACATCGCGCCGCAGCGCCGTGCGCAGCGAAACCGGCCACAAGCCGCAGGTCGGGTGGCGGCGAACCTTTCCGCTGGCGTCGGGGCTGGCCGCCAGCGCAAGCCCCGAGGGCGAGCCCGCCGCCGCCGCCTCCAGCCGCGCCACCAGATCGCCGGGTAGAAACGGGGTGTCGGCAGCAACGGTGATCACGCTGCCGGCCCCCATCGCGGCGGCCCATTCCATGCTCGCCAGCACGCCGGCCAGCGGGCCGGGCCGGTCGGGCAGTGAATCGCCGATCACCGGCAGGCCCAGATCGGCCAGGCGCGCCGGGTCGCCATTGGCGTTGATGGCCAGCGCGCCGACCTGCGGCGCCAGCCGCTCGATGACATGATCGACAAGCCGCCGCCCGCCCAGCAGCAACAACCCCTTGTCGCCCCCGCCCATGCGCGAGGCAAGCCCGCCGGCCAGTATCACCCCCGGCGGGCAGGGCCGCGCATTGTCTTTCTCGCTCTGGCTTTCAGTAATGCTGTCCATGCAACCAATCTGCCCGTGCGGTCATGCCGCCATTGTTTGGCATTGCCGCCAATCTCCCGCCCGTTCTGGGCCTGGGCCATGGTGGCCTTCTTTCCGCCCGGGCGGCATTGTATTGACAATGTGCCATCGGGCAAGGTCGTTTCCGGGCAGAGGGGGTGCAGACGCGTGTCAGCGATCGGATTTGTGACAGGCGCTTCGGGCGCGTGGCTCAATGCGGTGCTTGCCGGCGTGGCCGAGGCGCTGAGCGCCGAGGGCTGGAGGCTGGCCGGTGCGCTGGGCGATTCACCCGCATCCCCGGATAGAATGATGCTGCGCCTGCTGCCCGGCGGGCCGCTTTTATGCATCAGCCAGGTGCTGGGCGCGCATGCCGCCGGCTGCCGGCTGGACACACAGGCGCTGGAAGGCGCGGTCGGGCTGGCCGAGGCGGCGATCGATACCGCGCAAGGCACCCGGCCCGCGCTGCTGATCGTCAACCGTTTCGGCAAGACCGAAGCCGCCGGGCGCGGCTTTCGCCCGCTCATCGGGCGCGCGCTGGTTCAGGGTATCCCGGTGCTCATCGCGGTCAGCCCGTCCAATATGGCGGCGTTTTCGGCCTTCACCGAAGGCTTCGCCAACCCCCTGCCCGCCGATGCTGGCCAGGTTCTGGCCTGGTGCCGCGAACAGGCGGCGGCAACGCGGGGTTGAGCGGCCAGCCGCAGCCCCGGAAATCGGTCGCGGCTTCGAGCTTGCGAAAAACCTGTGTCCTGGCGCAACCGGACGCTCGGACACTCGATGTATTTCGGTCAAGATGAAGGGGCAGTGGCCTGCCCCGGTTGCGAGGCCGGGTTCAGGCCTTGTCGGTGTTGAGATCGCGCAGCAGGCGGCCGTGGCGGCGGACTTCGGAGAGAACCTCTCCGAAGGTGGCCAACCCGCGCGCGCGCAGCATCGGCAGCAGTTTCAGGAAGGCCTCGGCGGTGGCGACCGAATCGCCGATGGCGGTGTGGCGGGCCTCGGCGGGGATGGTGATGCCCAGCCGGGCGGTAAGCGCATCGAGCGAGTGTTCTTCCTGCTGGCCGAAGACCACCGCCGAAAGCAGCACCGTATCGAGCACCGGGTGATCGAAGGGCGCGCCGATGCCGGCCTCGTGACGGCGCAGGAATTCCATGTCGAAAGGGGCGTTATGCGCCACCAGCACCGCGCCCTCGGCGAAGCGGTGAAAGCGCTTGCCGGCGGTGGCGATATCGGGCGCGCCGCGCACCATGGAATCGGTAATGCCATGCACATCGGTCGAGCCCGGCGGAATAGGGCGGGCGGGATCGACCAGCGTGTCGAAGATCTCACGCTCGACGCGTTTGCCGTTGACGATGCGCACACCGGCGATCTGCACGATCTCGTCCGAGGCCGGCGACAGGCCGGTGGTTTCGGTGTCGAAGACGACATAGGTCAGGTCTTCGAGCCTGGTATCGGCCACTTCGGCGTTGCGCGCCTTGGACAGCAGTTCGAAATCATAGACCACCGCACGCGCAATGGGCGGCGGCCGGCGCCCGGCGCGGCGGGCATTGCGGATCGGCATGGACACCGCGCTGATGCCTCCGCCCAGGGTTTCGGGCCAGGCTTCGGTGCCGTGATTCAAGAGCACGGTATGGGCGGTCAGCTCGCCGGTATCGGGGCCCAGCTTTTCGTTCAGCCATGAATCGAAGCGGCCCACCGACAGTGCCTTGCCTTCCCATTCCAGCCGGAGCACCGCGCCCGGCCCGTCTTCCTCGATCAGCGCCAGGCGGAAGCTTTGCGCATGGCCCTCGCCGGCCAGCCGGTTGGCGAGCCAGCCGAAGAAGGCGACGATCTCGAAACCGTCGATCTGCATGATCAGATCGGGGCCGGGCCGCGCTTCGAGCTTCAGCCCGGCAGCATCGAGCCGGGCGCCAAGGCTGTCGATGAGATCGGCGCCACGGGTCTGGGCCAGCGGGCGCCAGTCGGCCTGCACGGAATCGTAGCGCGCGCCCAGCTCGGTGATGGCGCGGGTCAGTGCCTGCACCTCGTCAAGCATGGCAGCGTTCAGATCGGGGGTGGCCGGGGTGCCATTGCCGTCGCCATTGCCGGCTTCGCTCAGCACGCCGATCACCGTTTGCAGATTCGCCGCGGGGCGGCGCACGCGCTCGAACACCTCGGCCAGCAGCGCATCGCGGCTGGTATGGGCGGCGATGTCATGGGTCACGTCGCGCAGAGTCAGCACATAGCCCGGCGCCACGCCCTCTTCGCGCCGGCGCAGCACGCGCATGCGCCCGGCCAGCACCCGCGCGCCGTCGGCGGTGGCGCAAAGCAGGTCAGAGGCGGTGTCGGAATCGCCGGTATCGCTCAGGCGGCGATAGGCGTGGCGGATCGGGCCTTCGCGCAAATGGCCCAACAGGTTGCGGTTCAGCCCTGGCGCCTCGCCGCCGCCAAGAATATCGACCGCCTGGCCGTTGTAGAACACCAGCTGATGATCGGCGGTGCAAAGCAAAACCGCCACCGGCACATCGGCCAGGAGCGCTTCCAGCCGCGCCTTCTCGGCGGCCAGCCGCGTGGTTTCGCGCGCCACCGATTCGGCCAGCGCGTTGCGGGTCTGCACCAGCGCGCGGGTGACATCCTGTGCCGCCGGGGCCAGCTCGCCCAGATAGCGCGCGGCCTCGGCGGCATGGCCAAGGTCGCTTTCCACCTGCGCGTGGGCGCGCGCGCGGATGGCGGCGGCGAGGCGCTCGATGGCGCGCGCGACATTGGTATCGAAGAGAAACCACACCCAGGCAGTCAGGCCGAGCAGGGCGAAGCCGGCCATCAGCGCGCCCTGCACCAGCACCGGCACCAGCGTGTCGGCCGAGGCCCCGCCGGCCATGGCGCGCGCGCCGGCAAACCACAGCGCGCCACCGATCGCCGCAGCGCCGCCCAGGGCCAGGGCGGCGAAGAACAGCCCCATGCGCAGCCGCAGGCCGAAGCGCTCAGCCATGCCGGGTAGTCCCCGATGTATCGCCGTCATCGCCGCCATTGCCGTCGGCGCGGGGCTCGCCAATCATGATGCGCCGCACCTCGGCGCGCAACTCCTTCAGCTCGAAGGGTTTCGAGATGAAGCCGTCGGCGCCCATCGCCAGCCCCTTGCGCCGCTCCATGGCCGAGCCGCGCGCAGTCATCATCAGGATCTTCACATCCTTCAGCGCCGGGTCCAGCCGCACCTTCTGGCAGATCTCGTAGCCCGAGATCTCGGGCAGCATCACATCGAGAAGCACCAGATCGGGCATTGTCTCGCGGATCGTCTCGACCGCGCCGGCGCCGGTGGCAAGGCGGTCGAGTGCATAGCCCTCGCGCGTCATCAGATAGTCGAGCGCGATGGCGATGTTGTCCTCGTCCTCGATGACCAGAATCCGCTTATGATCCCTGTGCTCGGCCATGCCTGATCTCCTCTCCTGCCGTGCAGGCGGCGCGCAGCAACCTGTCGTCGGCCTCAAGCTGCAGCCAGGTCGCCCCCTCCAGCGTCCCGTCTGCATGCAGCGTCACTTGCGGGCCCATCGGCGCCATGGCCGGGGCGTCGCAGTCAAAGGTCACCTCGACGGCGCGTATGGGTTCCCAGCGCGCCATCGACACCACCAGCGTGTTCACCAGATGAGGTTGGTCGGGGTGAACGCGGGTGCGCGACAGATCGATGGCGCGCATCCGGTTGACCGGCGTCACCGCGTAGCTGAGCGGGCGCAGGGGCGAGGGATCGGAAACGCTGTCCGCCAGCCGCAGCTGTGGCTGCGCCTCCAGCGTGCGGTCGGCCCAAGAATATTCGGCCCAGATTGTGAAGGCCAGTAGCCCTGCCGCCACCGAAAAAGGATAGACCCAGCCCGGGATGCGCCCGCCCAGAAGCCGGTTGAGCAGGAACACCAGGCCCAGAAGCCCCAGCCCCGCCGACAGCCCGCCGATCAGTTCGAAAACCATGCGCTTCCCCTATCCCAGCGTGCCGCTGCCATGGCCCACGGCTGATTGCATGGTGCGCACCACCACGAAGGCATCGCGCAAATGGCTGCGCTCGAAATCGGAAAGGTCCGAGGGCGCGAGGTAGTTGTCGGGTTTGCGTCCGGAGCGCACCAGCGCGGCCTGGTTTTCCAGCCTTAGCCGGGCGATCATGTCATAGGCTTCGATCAGATCGCGCGCGCCGGAAACCGAGATTACCCCGGCATGCTCGGCCGCTTCCAGCCGGGCGCGGGTGTTGACCGGGGTCAGCCTGCCCCTGAGCGCATAGACACGCGCCAGATCAGCCACCGGCACCACGCCGCCCAGCTTCATGTCGATATGGTTCTTGTGCTCGCCCGAGCGGATGGTGGCGAAACCCCTGAGCAGGCTCAGCGGCGGCTGGTGCTTGAGCGAGTTCGAAATCATGTGCGCCACGAAGATCGAGTTCTTCGAGGCCGCTTCCAGCGTTTCGGCCTGCAGGTCGTGAAACAGCGAGGGCGTGCCGCCTATGGGGCGCAGATCGAACATGACCGAGGCCAGCATCTGCGCCTCGGGGCTGGGGGTGTCGATCCAGCTCTGGAAGTAGCGCCGCCATTTCCTGCGCGGCTGGCACCAGCGCGGGTTTGTGGCCATCATGTCGCCGGGGCAGTAGAAGTAACCGGCCTTGTCGAGCCCGTCCGAGACGAATTTCGCCATCGCCGCGAACCAGGCCATGTCGTCATCGGTGACGCTGTCATCGAGGATCAGGCAATTGTCCTGATCGGATACGCCGGTCTGTTCCTGCCGGCCCTGGCTGCCACAGGCGAGCCACAGATAGGGCACCGGCGCCGGGCCCAGCTCGGCCTCGGCCAGTTTCAGAAGCCGCCTGGTGACGGTGTCGGCAATATCGGTGATCAGCCGCGTGACCACCTCATGCGCGCTGCCCGAGGCGACAAGCTGGGTCAACAGCTTGGGGATGCGCGCGGTGACCTGGGCCATCTCGTCGGCACTTTCGCAAATGGCGGCATCGCGCACCAGCTGCGCGGTGCTGACCGCCTGAAAGCGCGTCAGGTCGGTCTGGGTGATGATGCCGGTCACCGTGCCGTCGCGCACCACCGGCAGATGGCCGATGCGCCGCTCCAGCATCATGTGCAGGATGTCCGAGCCCAGCGAATCGGGGCTCAGCGTGATGGGGTCGCGGGTCATCACCTCGGCGACCGGGGTGTTCGCGGACATCCCCTCGGCCAGCACGCGCGAGGCAAGGTCGCGCGTGGTTACAATGCCCACCAACGCCCCCTCTGCGATTATCGCGAGGCTGGAGATTTGCTTGTCGCGCATCAACTGCGCGGCTTCCTGCACGCTGGCATCAGGGGAAATGGTGACCGGATTGCGCGCCATCAACTCGGACACCTTGAGCGTGCTCAGATCGCTGGCGCGTGCCTCTGACGGGCGGCCGCGGCTGAAGAAGCGCTCGAAGGCGGCCGAATCGGCGATCAGGCGCCTGAGTTCGGCCTCGGGCAGCATCAGCACCACGCTGTCTTCGGTGGTGCGCGCCGAGGTCATGGCCAGCCCGTCGCGCAACAACCCGCGCTCGCCAAAGCTGTTGCGCGGGCCCAGGATCGAGACCAGCGAGCCGTTGCGGTCGATCACCTCGACCGAACCGCGCTTGATCAGATAGACGCCGCGAATGGGTTCGCCGGCGGAATAGATCTCGGACCCGGCGGGATACTCCCTGCGGCTGAAGGAATTGGCGACACGCGCCAGCTCGTCCTGCGGCAGGCTGTCATAGGGATGGACGCTTTCCAGAAAGGTCAGGATGGTCTGGCTTTGCTGGTCCATGGCCGTCCGTTCGAGGAAGGGGTGAGGGGAAGGGGCGCGGCGCGCGCGCCCCTTCGGTTTTCGAGCTCAGTGAGCCTGGGCCGAACCGGCGCCGCGCGGCACGCGGATCGATTCCACCAGCTCCTGGATCTCTTCGGGTGCCGGCTTCGTCATCGACAGCGTGATATAGGCCGCGATGAAGTTCAGTGCCGCACCCACCGCGCCGAAGCTCAGCGGCGAGATGCCGAACAGCCAGTTGTCGGCCGTGTTGGGCAGCATGTTGGTGCCGGGGATGAAGAACCAGCCCAGATAGGTGAAGATATACAGCACCGTCGAGCCAAGCCCCACGATCATGCCGACGATGGCGCCGGTCGAGTTCATCTTCTTCGAGAAGATGCCCATCATGATTGCCGGGAAGAGCGACGATGCCGCCAGCCCGAAGGCCAGTGCCACCACCTGTGCCGCAAAGCCTGGCGGGTTGAGCCCCAGCCATGTGGCCAGCGCAATGGCAAAGGCCATCGAGATGCGCGCCGCCAGCAATTCGCCCTTTTCCGAGATGTTGGGGTTGATCATCGACTTGATCAGGTCGTGGCTGATGGCCGAGGAGATGGCCAGCAACAGACCTGCTGCCGTGGACAGCGCCGCCGCCAGACCGCCGGCTGCGATCAGCGCGATCACCCAGCCCGGCAGGTTGGCGATTTCCGGGTTGGCCAGAACCAGAATATCCTGGTTGAAGGTGACCATCTCGTCGCCTTGCCAGCCAAGTTCGTCGGCTGCCGCCGGCGGGTTGGCCGCGTTGTAGTACTGGATCAGCCCGTCATCGTTGAGATCCTCGAAGCGCAGAAGGCCGGTCTGCTCCCAGTTGAGCATCCATTGCGGCCGGTCTTCGTAGGCAAGCGGGCGTTCCAGATCAAGCTGCCCGGTTTCGGTGGTGTGCGGGTAGATGGTGGTGATGATGTTCAGCCGCGCCATGGCACCCACGGCCGGGGCCACGGTGTAAAGCAGTGCGATGAACACCAGCGCCCAGCCGGCCGATTTGCGCGCATCCGACACTTTCGGCACGGTGAAGAAGCGGATGATGACATGCGGCAGGCCCGCGGTGCCGATCATCAGCGACAAGGTGAACAGCACCATGTTCAGTGTCGAACCGTGATGGCCCGTATAGTCACGAAAGCCCAGCTCCACCAGAACCTGGTCGAGCTTGGCCAGCAGCGGCAGGCCCGATTCGGTATGCGTGGCGAAAAGGCCCATCTGCGGCAGGAACTGGCCGGTCAGCTGCAGCGAGATGAAGACCGCCGGGATGGTGTAGGCGACGATCAGCACGCAATACTGCGCCAGCTGGGTGTAGGTGATGCCCTTCATCCCGCCCAGAACGGCGTAGATGAACACCACCGCCGAGGCGATGAACAGCCCGGTGGAATTCTCGACTTCCAGAAAGCGCGAGAAGGCCACACCGGCGCCGGTCATCTGCCCGATAACATAGGTGACCGACATCACCAGAAGCGAGATCACCGCCACCAGACGCGCGGTCTGGCTGTAGAAGCGGTCGCCGATGAAATCGGGCACGGTGTAACGGCCGAACTTGCGCAGATAGGGTGCAAGCAAGAGCGCCAGCAGCACATAGCCGCCCGTCCAGCCCATCAGGAAGGTCGAGTTGCCATAGCCGACAAAGGCGATCAGACCGGCCATCGAGATGAACGAGGCCGCCGACATCCAGTCGGCCGCCGTGGCCGCGCCGTTGACGATGGGGTTGACGCCGCGCGAGGCGGCATAGAAATCCGAGGTTGTGCCCGCGCGGGCCCAGATGGCGATGCCGACATAGAGCGCGAAAGACGCGCCCACCACCAGCAGGTTGAGGGTAAACTGGTCCATGTTTCCGGCCCCTTACTCTTCGTCCACGCCGAACTCTTTATCGAGCCGGTTCATGTACCAGGTGTAGTAGAAGATCAGCGCGATGAAGGTCAGGATCGAGCCTTGCTGCGCGAACCAGAAGCCCAGATCGGTGCCGCCGATGGGGATGCCCGAGATAAGCGGGCGTAAAACGATGCCGAAACCGAAGGAAACGAGAGCCCAGATCACCATGCAGATGGTGATGATCCGGACATTCGCCGACCAGTAGGCACTGGCGGATTTGTCAGACATTGGATATCCTCCCGGGTGTTGCCTCCTGCGGGTGCCCCGTGACGGGCAAGTAACGGGAAACCCGCGTCTTTTGGTAACGGCCGCCCCGTTTGCAAGCCGGGGCGGCCATTCTCATGCCGTCACCTTGCTGACCATGGCACCAAGTTCCCCGGCAATGGCGTCGATGGAGCCCATCCCGTCCACTGCCTGAAGAACCCCGCGCTTGTCGTAATAGGCGATCAGCGGTGCCGTCTGCGCGTGATAGGCCGTCAGCCTGGCCCTCACGGTTTCGGCGTTGTCGTCGGCGCGGCGCGTGAACGCCGTGCCGGCGCATTCGTCGCAGACCCCTTGCTTGCGGGGCTGCCTGAACTCGTCGTGATAACCCTCGCCGCAGCCGGCGCAGGTGAAGCGCCCGGATACGCGGCGCACCATGGCATCGTCATCGACCGCCATCGATACGGCGGCCGAGATTGCCAGCCCCTGTTCGGCGAGCAGCGAATCGAGCGCCATCGCCTGGCCCTCGGTGCGCGGAAAACCGTCGAGGATCACGCCCTTTGTGGTGTCGGGCGCGGCCATGCGCTCGCGCAGGATGGCGAGCACGATCTCGTCGGAAACCAGCCCGCCCGCCGCCATCACCGCCTGCGCCTGCCGGCCCGCCTCGGTGGCCTCGGCCACCGCGGCGCGCAGCAGGTCGCCGGTGGAAAGCTGCACCAGGCCGAAGCGCTGTTGCAGCATGCGAGCCTGCGTGCCCTTGCCCGCGCCCGGCGGGCCGAGCAGGATAAGCACCGCCGGTCGGGTCTGGGTTGCGGCTTCGTTCATCGGCTCAGCCCCGGTTCATGCGGTTTGCGATCAGGTCATCGACAACCGCAGGGTCGGCCAGGGTGGAGGTGTCGCCCAGGCTGGAATGATCATCCTCGGCGATCTTGCGCAGGATGCGGCGCATGATCTTGCCAGAGCGCGTCTTGGGCAGGCCCGGCGCCCACTGGATCAGATCGGGGCTGGCGATGGGGCCGATCTCGGTGCGCACCCACTTGACCAGCTCCTTGCGTAGCTCCTCGGTGGGCTCGACCCCGTTCATAAGCGTCACATAGGCATAGATGCCCTGGCCCTTGATTTCGTGCGGGTAACCCACCACCGCGGCCTCGGCCACCTGTTCATGCGCCACCAGCGCCGATTCCACCTCGGCGGTGCCCATGCGGTGACCCGAGACGTTGATCACGTCATCGACGCGCCCGGTGATCCAGTAATATCCATCCGCATCGCGCCGGCAGCCATCGCCGGTGAAGTAATAACCCTTGTATTGCTGGAAATAGGTGGCCTGAAAGCGCTCGTGATCGCCCCAGATGGTGCGCATCTGCCCCGGCCAGCTGTCACTGATGCACAGCACGCCCTCGGCCTCGGGGCTGTCGATCACCTTGCCGCTCTCGGGCTCCAGCACCACCGGCTTCACCCCGAAGAAGGGCCTGGTGGCCGAGCCCGGCTTGGTGGGAATGGCGCCGGGCAAGGGGGTGATCAGATGGCCGCCGGTTTCGGTCTGCCACCAGGTATCGACGATCGGGCAGCGCCCCTTGCCGACATGCTCGTTATACCAGTTCCACGCCTCGGGGTTGATCGGCTCGCCCACCGTGCCCAGCAGGCGCAGGCTCGACAGATCGTGCTTGTGCACCGGCTCGGGGCCATGCGCCATCAGCGCGCGAATGGCGGTCGGCGCAGTATAGAACTGGTTGACCTTGTGCTTGTCGCAGACTGCCCAGAAGCGCCCGGCATCGGGCCAGGTGGGTACGCCCTCGAACATCAGCGTGGTGGCGCCATTGGCCAGCGGGCCATAGACGATGTAGCTGTGCCCGGTGACCCAGCCGACATCGGCGGTGCACCAGAAAACATCGCCCTCGTGATAGTCGAAGGTGTATTGATGCGTCATCGCGGCATAGACCAGATAACCGCCCGAGGTATGCACCACCCCCTTTGGCTTGCCGGTGGAGCCCGAGGTGTAAAGGATGAAGAGCGGATCCTCGGCGCCGACTTCGGTGTAGGCGCAATAGGGGCTGGCCTCGTCCATCTCGGCCAGGAGGTCGATATCGCGCTCAGCAACCCAGGTGGTCTGATCGCCGGTATGCTTGACCACGAAGCATTTCACCTTGTCCGAGCAATCACGCAGCGCCTTGTCGGTGTTCGATTTAAGCGGCGTCTTGCGCCCGCCGCGCGGGGCGAAATCGGCGGTGATCACGGCCTTGGCGCCGCAATCGTTGATGCGGCTGGCCAGGCTGTCGGGCGAGAAACCGGCAAAGACCACCGAATGAACGGCACCGATGCGCGCGCAGGCGAGCATGGCATAGGCCGCTTCCGGGATCATAGGCAGATACAGCACCACGCGGTCGCCTTTGGCGATGCCGTGCTCTTTCAGCACATTGGCCATGCGGCTGGTCTGTTCGAGTAGCTCGCGATAGCTGATGTGCCGGGCCGGGGTTTGCGGGTCGTCGGGTTCCCAGATGATGGCGGTCTGCTCGCCGCGAGTGACGACATGGCGATCGATGCAGTTGGCCGAGACATTGAGCGTGCCGTCCTCGTACCAGCGGATATCGACCGAGCCGAATTCGAAGCTGGTGTTCTTGACCTTGCTGAACGGCCTGATCCAGTCGATGCGCTTGCCATGCGCGGCCCAGAACGTCTCGGGGGCTGAAATCGAGGCGGCATAGAGCTTCTCATAGCCCGCAGCATCGATATGGGCCCGGGCGACGAACTCTTCGGATGCGCTGTAGATGTCGGATTGCGCCTGAACGGCCATGAATGCTCCTCCTGTCGTGCAATGCCGCGCCATCACGGGCAACAAGCCCGGGGCGCACGGCATCCTCCTCCAACCTAGGGCAAGCATAGCGTAGCCGTCAAAAAATTGCTAAATCTTTTTCCAGCAATGATTTTTCTGTAAATTTGTTGACTGAAATACATTGGGATTTGTAAAAACATGCATCGGGCCGGTAAATCTGGCACGTTTTTCAGCGCGCTGCGCATCGCGACTTTGTGAAGCGGATTAACGCTGCGTCACCGGGTGAGGGGGGGCGCCTGCAGGCCGGTCGCTGGCGCCGTCAGCCGACAGGTGGCCCCGCCGCGGGCTGGCGCCCAAGCGGGCCGAAACCGGCCCCGTGATTCGAATCACCCCTCGCGAATTTTCCGCGCGACGCGCCAGCGGGTGCCGACCTGTGCAGCTGGGCCCTCTGACAAGCAGGAAGCGGCAGGCCCCGAGGAGCTTACCCCTTCCCGTTCTTCTGTGCGTGGTCATGGTGGATTGGGTAGATCGCTTCGGTTGCGGGGGGGGGGGGGGGCGCCCCCCCCCCCGCGGCCCCCCGGGCGGGGGGGGCCCCCCACGCCGGGGATGACCAGGGTTT
>JAFIEG010000087.1 GCA_020832665.1 Pararhodobacter sp.
CAAACACAAAATGGGAATCCCCTTTCGATTCAGAGAAAGGCTGAGCCGCTCTAGTATGCCGACAAAATGAAAAATCTTGGCTTTCCTCTCCCCGATGGCTTGCATAAGCTTTCGCGACCAACAGAACCTGGAGGGTGAAATGCTCAAGAGTCTCAAGATCGGGCTTGCCGTGCTGGCGCTGGTCGCCACGCCGGCACTGGCCCAGCGGACCGACATCAATGTCGGCATGGTACTGGAGCCGCCAAATCTCGACCCGACCAGCGGCGCGGCGGCGGCGATCCGCGAGGTGACCTATTCCAACATCTACGAGGGTCTTACGCGCTTTGGCCCCGACGGCTCGGTCAATCCGGGCCTGGCGCATGACTGGGAAATCTCCGACGACGGGCTGACCTATACCTTCCACCTGCGCGAAGGGGTCACCTTTCACGATGGCACGCCCTTCAGCGCCGATGATGTGGTCTTCACGCTGGAGCGCGCGCGCGGCGAAGACAGCACCAACGCCCAGCCCCAGCTTTTCGCGGCCATCGACACGGTGAGCGCGCTCGACCCACACACCGTCGAGGTCACGCTGAGCCAGCCGCAGGGCGCGTTCCTGTTCAACATGGCCTGGGGCGACGCGGTGATCATGTCGCCCGAAAGCGTGGAAACCAACGCCACCAACCCTGTCGGCACTGGCGCCTACCGCTTTTTGCGCTGGGTCCAGGGCGACCGGGTGGAACTGGAGCGCAACCCCGATTACTGGGGCGAGGCCCCGGCGCTGGAGCGGGTGACCTTCCGTTTCATCGCCGATCCTTCGGCGGCCTTTGCGGCAATGATGGCAGGCGATGTCGATGCCTTCCCCAACTTCCCCGCGCCGGAAACGCTTGCCCAGTTCGAGGCCGACCCGCGCTTTTCGGTCATCGTCGGCTCGACCGAGGGCGAGACCATCCTGTCGATGAACCACGAGAACGAGGCGCTGTCCGATATTCGTGTGCGTCAGGCGATTTCGCATGCGATCAACCGGCAGGACATCATCGACGGCGCCATGTTCGGCTTCGGCACACCCATCGGCACCCATTTCGCACCGCATCACCCCGATTACCTGGACCTGACCGACCTTTCGCCGCATGACCCCGAGCGCGCGCGCGAATTGCTGGCCGAGGCCGGTGCCGAGGGGCTGAGCCTGCGCCTGGCGCTGCCGCCACCCACCTATGCGCGCCGCGGCGGCGAGATCGTGGCGTCGCAGTTGCGTGATGTCGGCATCCGCACCGAGATCACCAACCTGGAATGGGCGCAGTGGCTGGAACAGGTGTTCCGGGGCGGCGATTTCGACCTGACCATCATCAGCCATACCGAACCCATGGATATCGACATCTATGCTAGGCCGGATTACTATTTCCGCTATGACAGCCCCGAATTCCAGGAGCTGATCGCCGAGCTTGATGTCACCGCCGAACCCGAAGCGCGCACCGAGCTGCTGCATCAGGCCCAGCGCCATATCGCCGAGGATTTCGTGGTGGGTTTCCTGTTCCAGCTGGCCAAGACCGGCGTCGCCAATGTCGATATCGAGGGGCTGTGGGAAAACGCCCCGGTGCCGGCCAACGACATGACCGCCGTGCGCTGGACGAACTGAGCCGGCCTGCCGGTCGGTGCCGGGCGGCTGGACCGCCCGGCGCGATCCATCGCAGGCATTGCCACGGCTGCGATAGCGAAGCCGGGCAGCAATTTGACAGGAATGCAGCATGGGTCTTGAGAGCCTCGTCGCGACGCTTCTGGTGGGCCTTGTCGCCGGCTGGATCGCGGCCCGGGTGGTGCGCCGCGCCGGACTGGGACTGCTTGGCAACATGGCAGTCGGGGTGGCCGGCGCCTTCATCGCCTCGGTGATCTTCCCCACTCTGGGGCTGAGCATCGGCGGCGGGATCCTGGCGGCAATCCTGCACGCAACGCTGGGCGCCATCATCTTGCTGGTGCTCATCGGGCTGTTGCGCCGGGCCTGACCGCGCCCGCGCCTTCAGCCTCTCACGCATTGATTTTTCCTCGAAGGCCCTGCCGCCACCATGCTACGCTTCGCCCTTCAACGTCTGGTTTCGCTCACGATCAGCCTTATCGTGGCCAGCCTGGTGATCTTCTTCGTGATCGAGATCATCCCGGGCGACCCGGCGGCCTATATGCTGGGCATGAATGCCCGACCGGAAACGGTGGCCGCGCTGCAGCGCGAACTGGGCCTCGACCAGCCGGTGCTGACCCGCTACCTGTCCTGGGCGGGCGGCATGCTGAGTGGCGATTTCGGCACCTCCTATACCTATCGCGTGCCGGTCAGCGAGTTGATCGCGGCGCGGCTTGGCGTGTCGCTGCCGCTGACCCTTTATGCGCTCCTGCTGTCCACGCTGATCGCCTTTCCCGTGGGGTTGATCGCCGCCGCAACGCGCGGCTCGGCGCTGGATGCGGGCATCATGGGCGGCACGCAGCTGGGCATCGCGGTGCCGAATTTCTGGTTCGCCATGCTGCTGGTGCTGTTCTTCTCGATCACCCTGCAATGGTTCTCGGCCGGGGGCTTTCCGGGCTGGGACCGGGGGTTCTGGATCAATATCCAGGCGCTCACCCTGCCCGCCGTGGCGCTGGCGTTGCCGCAGGCCTCGATCCTGGCGCGCGTCATGCGCTCGGCGGTGATCGAAACGCTGGGGCAGGACTATATCCGCACTGCCCGCGCCAAGGGCCTGTCCTCGCGCCAGGCGGTGGTGCGCCATGCGCTGCGCAACGCGCTGATCCCGGTGCTGACCATCATCGGGCTGCAATTCTCGTTCCTGCTGGCCGGCGCCATCATCATCGAGAACGTGTTCTTCCTGCCCGGGCTGGGGCGGCTGATCTTTCAGGCGATCACCCAGCGCGACCTGATCGTGGTTGAATCGGTGGTGATGCTGCTGGTCTTCGCGGTGATCCTGGTGACCTTCATCGTCGATCTGACCTATGCGGCAGCCGATCCGCGCCTGCGGCGCCGGGCGTGAGGATGCGCGCATGAAACGAATTCCCTTCACATTGTGGGCCGGCGCCGCGCTGAGTGCCGTCTTTGCGCTGGCCGCGCTGCTGTCCTTTGTCTGGACGCCCTACCCGGTCGAGGGCATGACCATCGCCTCGCGCCTGCAGCCGCCCAGCACCGCGCACTGGTTCGGCACCGATCATTTCGGCCGCGACATCCTGTCGATGATCATGGTCGGCGCGCGCACCTCTATCGCGGTGGCGGTGATCGCCGTGGGCATGGGGATGGCTCTGGGCGTGCCGCTGGGCCTTCTGGCCGCGGCCAATCGCGGCGGGTTGATCGACGAGATCATCATGCGCGGCAACGATCTGATCTTCGCCTTTCCCGCGCTGGTCATCGCCATTCTCATCACCGCTGTCTTCGGCCCCTCGGCGGTGAATGCGATCATCGCCATCGGCATCTTCAACACGCCCGTCTTCGCCCGCGTCACGCGCGGCGGCGCGCTGAGCCTGTGGACGCTCGATTACATTCGCGCAGCCGAGGTGGCGGGCAAGCGCAAGGTGCGCATCTCGATCGAGCATATCCTGCCCAATATCGCCAATCTGCTGATCGTGCAGGGAACCATCCAGTTCAGCCTCGGGATTCTGGCCGAGGCGGCGCTGTCCTATGTCGGGCTTGGCGCGCAGCCGCCTATTCCCAGCTGGGGCCGGATGCTGGCTGAGGCACAGACCATGATCTCCTTCGCCCCGCATATGGCGATCATTCCGGGGCTGGCCATCGTGCTGACCGTGCTGGGGCTGAACCTGATGGGCGACGGGCTGCGAGACGTGCTGGACCCGAGGCTGAGGCGCGCGCGATGAAGGGGGCAGGCATTTTCCAGCACCGTGGCGCCGCAGGCATGGGCAGTGCCCGGCCGCAGGCGGAAGCGAAGCGCCCGCCCGGGGGGGCGGCCGGGCGCTGCCCATGCCTGCGGCATGGGCGGGTCCAGGGCCGCCCTTGTCACTCTGCCATTCTCTTGACGCTACTTCTGGCGCTGGAAAAATGATCACCGTCGAAAACCTCTCGCTCGATATCCACGCCACGCCGATCCTGCGCGATGTCAGCTTCGTCATCGAACAGGGCAAGGTCTTCGGGCTGGTGGGCGAATCAGGCTCGGGCAAGTCGATGACCTCGCTGGCGCTGATGAAGCTACTGCCCGAGGGCAGCCTTCGCAGCGGGAGCGCCATGATGGACGGGCGCGACCTGTTCGCGCTCGATGAAGCCGCGATGTGCCGCATTCGCGGCAACGAGATCGGCATGATCTTCCAGGAGCCGATGACCGCGCTCAACCCGGTGCAGACAATCGGCGATCAGGTCGCCGAGACGCTGATCATCCACGGCGCCGCCACCCGCCGCGAGGCGATGAAGCTGGCGCGCGAAAAGCTTGATCGCGTCGGGCTGGACGGCGCGCGCTTTCCGCTTGATCGCTATCCGCACGAGCTTTCCGGCGGCCAGCGCCAGCGCGTCTGCATCGCCATGGCCATCGCCCTGCGCCCGCGCCTGCTGATCGCCGACGAGCCCTCGACAGCACTCGATGTCACCACGCAGGCGCAGATCCTGACCCTGCTCAAGGGGCTGGTCGATGAGGAAGGCATGTCGCTTCTGCTGATCACGCATGATCTGGCGGTGGTGGCGGGCGTGGCCGATCATGTGGCGGTCATGCAGGAAGGGCGGATTGTCGAGCAGGGCCCGACCGAGGCGCTGTTTCGCACCCGCGCACATGAATACACGCAGCGGCTTTTCGCGGCCTCATCGCACCGCCCGGCGCGCGAGCCGACGGTCCAGGACGAGGTGCTGCTTCAAGTCGACAGCGTGCACCGCAGCTACGCGCTGCCGCGCCGCTCGCTCTTCGGCCCTTCGCCCCGGCTGGAGGCGGTGCGCGGCGTCAGCTTCACCCTGCGCCGGGGTGAATCGCTGGGGCTGGTGGGGGAATCGGGCTGCGGCAAATCCACCCTGACGCGGGCCATTCTGGGGCTCGAGGTGCTGCAGGCCGGCAACATCCGGCTTTACGGGCAAAAGGAGATCAGCCCGCGTATGCCCAATGCCCTGCGCGCCGGGCTGCAGGTGGTGTTTCAAGACCCCTATGGCAGCTTCAACCCGCGCTGGAAGGTCTCGCATCTGGTATCCGAGCCCTTCCACCTGATGCCGCGAACACCGGCCGACGCACGCGAGCGGATCAGCGAGGCGCTGAGCGAGGTCGGCCTGCGCCCCTCGGATGCCGACAAGTATATCCACGAATTCTCGGGCGGCCAGCGCCAGCGCATCGCCATCGCCCGCGCGCTGATCAACCGCCCCGATCTTATCGTGCTCGACGAGGCGGTTTCGGCGCTCGATGTTCGGGTGCGCGCGCAGATCCTCGATCTGCTGGCGCGGCTGCAGGAAAGCCACCAGATGGGCTATCTGTTCATCAGCCATGATCTGCATGTCGTGCGCGCCATCACCGACCGGGTGATGGTGATGAAGGCCGGCGAGATTGTCGAGGCCGGCGAGACCGAGGCGGTCTTTGCCGACCCGCGACACCCCTATACACGCGAACTGCTCGCCGCCACGCCGACGATTCCGGCGCACTGGATCGAAGGAAATCGCAATGAAACCCTGGTATGACGCGCGCGAAATCCTGATCGGCGGGCAATGGCGCCGCACAAGCGCCACCCTGCCGGTTGAAAACCCCTCGACCGGCGCGGAAATGGCCGAGATCGCGCGCGGCACGGCGGCCGATATCGACGAGGCCGTGGCCGCCGCCCAAGCCGCCCTTGCGGGCGAATGGGGCAGCACCACCGCCGCCGAGCGCGGGCGCATTCTGTTGCGCATCGGTCAGATGGTAGCCGAGCGCGCCGGGGAGCTGGCCGCGATCGAGGCCGCCGATGTCGGCAAGCCCCTGAAACAGGCGCGCGCCGATGCGCTGGCGTTGGCGCGCTACATGGAATTCTATGGCGGCGCCGCCGACAAGGTGATGGGCGAGACCATCCCCTATCTGAGCGGCTACACCGTCTATACGCTGCGCGAGCCTCATGGGGTGACGGGCCATATCATCCCCTGGAACTATCCCATGCAGATCATCGGGCGCTCGGTCGGCGCGGCGCTGGCGATGGGCAATGCCTGCGTACTCAAGCCCGCCGAGGAAGCCTGCCTGACCGCGCTGGCCTTTGCGCGTATCGCCGAACAGGCGGGCCTGCCGCCGGGCGCGCTGAATGTCGTGCCCGGGCTTGGCGAAGAGGCCGGCGCGGCACTGTCGTCGCATCCGGGGATCGACCATATCTCGTTCACCGGCTCGGTGCAGGTGGGCTCGCTGATCCAGGCGGCGGCGGCGCGCAATGTGGTCCCCGTCACGCTGGAGCTTGGCGGCAAGTCGCCGCAGCTGGTCTTCGCCGATGCCGATCTGGACGCGGCGCTGCCCTTTCTGGTCAATGCCGGCATCCAGAATGCCGGGCAGACCTGCTCGGCGGCCTCGCGCATTCTGGTCCATCGCAGCCGCCATGACGAGTTGCTGACCCGCATGGCCGAACGTTACACCCAGTTACAGGTCGGCCCCGCCGATGCCGATCTTGATCTGGGCCCGCTGATCTCGGCCCGGCAAAAGGAAATCGTCGAGGGCTTCATCACCCAAGGCACCGATCTGGAATGCGCCGCAACAGGGCGCATCGTCGATCAGGCGCCAAAGGGCGGGCATTACCTGCCACCCACGCTTTTCGCCGGGGCAGCACCCGATCATGTGCTGGCGCAGCAGGAAATCTTTGGCCCCGTGCAGGTGGTCATTCCCTTCGATGACGAGGAACAGGCGGTGCAGATCGCCAATGGCACCGATTTCGGGCTGGTTGCCGCCATCTGGTCTGCCGACGGCGCACGGCAGATGCGGCTGGCCAAGCGGCTGCGCGCGGGGCAGGTATTCCTGAACAATTACGGCGCCGGCGGCGGGGTTGAACTGCCCTTCGGCGGGGTGGGCAAATCCGGCCACGGCCGCGAAAAGGGGTTCGAGGCGCTGTATGGGTTTTCGGTACTGAAGACCGTCGCCGCGCATCACGGCTGAAGGGGGCAGACCATGCGACTTGAAGGAAAAACCGCCATCGTCACCGGCGCGGGCTCGGGCTTTGGCGCGGGCATCGCGAGGCGCTTTGCCGCCGAGGGGGCGCTGGTGATGGTGGCCGATATCAACGAGGCCGCCGCGCAGGCGGTGGCGGATGAAATTGGCGGCATTGCGCAAGCGGTCGATGTGGCGCGCGATGACAGCGTGGCTTCCATGGCGCAGGCGGCGCTGGCGGAATGGGGCCGGGTGGACATTCTGGTCAACAACGCCGGCATCACCCATCTGCCGCAATACATGGAAGAGGTCAGCGAGGCCGAATTCGACCGCGTGCTGGCGGTCAACGCGAAATCGGTCTATCTGAGCGCGCGCCATCTGGTGCCGCATATGAAGGCGGCGAAATCAGGCGCGATCCTGAACATCGCCTCCACCGCCGGGGTTTCGCCCCGCCCGCGGCTGAACTGGTACAATGCCTCGAAAGGCTGGATGATCACCGCCACCAAGGCCATGGCGGTGGAGCTGGCGCCCTTCGGCATTCGCGTGAACGCGCTGAACCCGGTGGCAGGCGAAACCCCGCTTCTGAAAAGCTTCATGGGCGAGGACACGCCCGAGATGCGCGCGAAATTTCTGTCAACCATCCCGCTGGGCAGGTTTTCCACCCCCGAGGACATGGGCAATGCGGCGCTGTTCCTTTGTTCCGACGAGGCCGGCATGGTTACCGGCGTGGCCATGGAAGTGGATGGCGGGCGCTGCATCTGATGCCGTCGCCGGATGATTGGATCACCTGCGGCGGTCGCGGCGGTCGTATCGAGGGCGCGCCAGCGCCTCGCCAACCGTAGGATGGCAATATCGCCCATCCTGCCAGTCCGGCAGCGCCCTGCTGAGCGACAGGCGCATTCCGTCAGCCGGCCATGTGCACGGTCTTGACTTCGAGATAGTTTTCCAGCCCCTCGGGCCCGCCCTCGCGCCCCATCCCTGACTGGCCATAGCCACCGAAAGGGTGCTTGGGATCGACGATCAGCCCGTTGACGGTCAGCCCCCCGGTGCGCATGCGCCGCGCGAAGGCAAAGGCGCGCTCGGGATCGGCCGAATAGACCGCGCCGTTGAGCCCGTAGGGCGTGGCATTGGCCTTGCGCGCGGCATCGTCCTCGTCGTCATAGGCGATGACGCAGACGACAGGGCCGAAGATTTCCTCCTGCGCGATGGTCATGTCGGGCGAGACATCGGTGAAAACCGTGGGTTCGATGAAGTAGCCGCGCTCGAACCCGCGCGGGCGGCCGCCCCCGCAGGCAAGGCGCGCCCCGGCGGCGCGGCCCGCGGCGATATAGCCCTCGACCCTTTCGCGCTGGCGCGCCATGGCGAGCGGGCCCATCTGGGTTTCGGGCGCGGCCGGGTCGCCGACGCAGATGGCCTGCACGGCGGGAATGAAGAGATCGAGAAATTCGCGAAGCCGCGCCCGGGGAACCAGAATCCGCGTAAGCGAAAAGCACACCTGCCCGGTGATCGGCATGGAATAGACCATGAGCGACGGCAGGGCGCGCTGGAACTCGGCATCGGGCAACAGAACCGCTGCCGATTTTCCGCCAAGCTCCAGCGACACCCGCGCCAGCCGGTCGGCGCAAACGCGCATGATGTGCTTGCCGACCTCGGTCGAGCCGGTGAAAGCCACCTTTTCGACATCGCCATGCCTGACCAGATGCTCGCCGCCCTCGCGCCCGGCAGGCACCAGGTTGAAGACCCCGCGCGGCAGCCCCGCCTGCTCGATGCATTCGGCCAGGATATAGGCTTCCAGCGGGGTTTCGGGCGAGGGTTTGGCAACCATCGTGCAACCCGCCGCCAGCCCGGCGGCGATCTTGTAGCTGAGCAGCACCATCGGCGCGTTCCAGGGCGAGATCGCGGCGCAAACGCCGATCGGCTCGCGCAGGACGCGCACTTCGCCGCCGTCATCGCGCTGGCGGCACTCAAGGAAAGGGTGTCGCTCGGCCAACTCGGCGTAATGCGCGAACAGCGTGGCGTTCTGGCCCACGAGCCTTTTCGTCAGGCTGATCGGCGCGCCGACCTGGCGTGTCCAGGCCCAGGCGATCTGGTCGAGCCGGCAGGCGATCAGCCCCGAGACCCTGCGCAGATAGCTCGCACGCTCGGCCGGGCTCATCCGCGGCCAGGGCCCCTCGTCGAATGCATGACGCGCGGCGGCGACGGCACGGTCTATATCCGCGGGCGCCGCCTCGGGGTAGCTGAGCAGCCGCTCCTCGGTCACCGGCGAGCTGATCTCGATGCGCCGCTGTGTCGTCGGCGCGACCCACTCACCGTTGATATAGAAATGCTCCGGCGCCTTGAGATCGTGGCCCGGCTCGATCTTGTTGTGCGCCGTCATAACCCCTCACTTTCGCCGTTGCGTTCTGCAATTCGTTCCGGCAATGCACACATGTGCGCGTCAGTAACTCAGCCGATTACCATGCCCTGCCCCGGCACACCCGTTTCGGCCTCGTTGTCGCTCGTAAAAAGCTGAGTGACGTTTACGCGCGCGGCGCGGGTATGCTCTCGCGCCAACGCCTCGGCGCGCGAGCCTTCACGCGCGGCGATGGCGGCAACGATCGCGTGGTGCTGGGCATGCGCGGGCGCCAGTGTCTGGCCCAAAGCCTCGATCCGCGCGCGATGCGGCAGGAAGGCCGAGGGCGAGGCGAAAGGAAGCCGGACAACGCGGGCGATCTCACGTTCCAGCACGGCGCTGCCGGCAAGCTTCGACATTGCCTCGTGAAAGGCCGCGTTCAGCACCGCGTAACGATCAAGATCGACATCGCCCGGGGCGCTGCCGAAACAGCAATCAAGCTTCACCAGGATTTCGCGGATCGCCGCAAGCTTGGCCGCCTCGACCCCGCGTTCGGCGGCCAGCCGCGCCGCCGTTCCTTCCAGCACGCCGCGCAGCTCGATCATGTCAAGCACATCAGCCACGGCAAAGCTGCGAACCACGAAACCGCCGCCGCGGGCGCGTTCCAGCAGACCCTCCTCGGCCAGGCGCGACAACGCCTCGCGCACCGGCGTGCGCGAGACGTTCAGTTCATCGGCGAGCGCCACCTCGTAAAGCCGGGTGCCGCCGGCGATCTCGCCGTTGAGGATGCGCTTGCGCAGCTCGATCTGGGCGCGCAGCCCGTGGGTTCTGCCGCTGGTGTTCTGCTTATTCACAATGGCGCCTCCGGCCCGGCCTCATTCTTCGCCTCAATCGTCATCCTCGCGCCGCTCGTCCCTGCGTCTGCGTCGGCGGCGGTCGTCATCGTCGCGTATGTCGTCGCGCACGCGTTCCAGCAGCCGGTTCAGGCCCGGCGCATGGACGGTCTGCTGCAACACCGATTCAAGGGCCTGCAACACCGCCCCGCGCGAGCCTTCGACCGAACCGACCTGGGTGATGTCGATCTTGCCGATCTTCTCGACGGGCCGAACCATCTCGGCCACGATCCGCGGCATGGCTTCCAGCCGCGCCATTTCGGCCTCATGCGCCAGCAATTCGGGCGTGCGCGAGTTCTCGGCGCTGATCCGCGCCGCCAGCGCCTCGGTCTCGGCCTGGCGTTGCGCCAGATGCGCCCTGGCCTCCAGCTCGGTGGTGGCCAGCCTGTCGGTGGCGGTCTTGTGCGCAGAAGCGGCGGCAATCTCGTCGCGCCGTGCCGCGGCCTCGGCCTCGGATTGCGCGGCGATCATCGCCAGCGCGCGGCGGCGCTGCGCTTCGGCCTCGGCGCGCGCGGTTTCGACGCCTTCCTGCGCGCGCACCGCCTCGGCGCGGGCCAGATCGGCCTCGGCCATGGCGCGGCTTTCTTCCTGGCTTTTCGCGGCGATCGTCATCGCGCGCGCCTGCTCGGCCAGTTCCAGCGCCTGCGCACGCGCGATCTCGGCCTCGCGGATGGCCTGCTCGCGGGCGATGTCGGCGGCCTGAATCTGCTGCTCCATGCGGATCCGGGCCTCGGCGGCGGCGCTTTCGGCCTCGGCCTTGGCGCGGGCGATCTCGGCGGTCTGCGCCGAGATCAGCGCCTCGACCTGCTGCGATTGCGCGATCTGGGCGCGGCGCTCATCCAGGTCGATCTCAAGCTGGCGGCGCGCGGCCTCCATCGCGGCGCGGCGCACGCTGACCTGGGTCTCGCCGTCGATCTCGGCGCGCTCGCGCTTGGATTCGGCAATAAGCTGGGTGAGCTTGCGCAGCCCCTCGGCATTGAAGACGTTGTTCTCGTCCATCGCGCCAAAGGGAGTCTGGTCCATCGCGGTCAGCGCCACGGCATCGAGTTGCAGCCCGTAGCCGGTCACCTGCGGCGCCACTGCCTGGCGCACGGCGGCGGTGAATTCGGCGCGGGCCTCGTGCAGCTCTTCCATCGTGGAACGGGCAACAACCGCGCGCAGGGCATCGACGAAAAGACCCTCGACCAGGGCGCGCAATTCCTCGGGCTGAAAGCTGCGCCGGCCCAGCGCCTGCGCCGCGCGGGCGACACTGGCGGCTTCAGGCGGGACTGACAGGTAGAACTCGGCGCCCAGATCGACGCGCAGCTTGTCGCGGGTGATCAGCGCCTGGGTGCCGGCGCGCTCGACCTCCAGCCTGATGGACTGCATGTTGACGCGCGCCACCTCGTGAAACCACGGCAGCGCCAGTAGCCCGCCATCGATCACCACACGCCGCCCGCCGATGCCGGTGCGCACCAGGCTGACCGCGTTCGAGCTGCGCTCAAAGAAGGCCGCGGCAATGGCCACCAGCACGGCCGCCAGCACAATCAGCGCGATGATCCAGAAGAGTGTCGTCATGGTCCCTGTCCTTCTTCCGCCGGCCCTTTGGTCATAACCCGTCAAGCTGCGTGGTGATCCGCGCCGACAGGCCCCCGTCGGCGGCAAGGTTGGCCCCGGTCAGACCCGTTGACAGGTCCGACATCAGGAAAAGCGCCGCATTCGCGGCCTGTGTGATGCCCGCGCTGGCTTGCAGCCCGCGCGCCGCGGCAATCTCGGGCGGCAGCCGGCCGTCGGGCGCGGCCGGGGTCAGGGCGTTCACGCGAATGCCGCGCCCGGCCCAGGCCCAGCGATGGGCCATGACCCAGGCCAGCAGCCCCCACCCGGCGGTGCGCGGGGCGCGCGCCGGTTCGCCATCAAGCCCCCAGCGCGTGACGAAACCCGCCACATCATCCCAGCGCAGCGCGGCGGCGGCGCGCGTTTCGGCCAGCGACGCGGCCCAGGCCGCATGCGGCGGGGCCGCGCGGGCGATGATGGCCGCTCCCGCGGCCAGCTTCGGCGCCAGCGCCTCGGCCAGGTGGCGGGGCGCAAGCAGCGCGCGGGCCAGCACGCTTGCCGGGTCGCCCGCGCCCGGATCGGGGAAGAGCGCCAGCGCGTCGATCCCCTCGGGCAGCGCCGCCACCACGGCATCGAGCGCGGCCGGGTCGGAAAGCTCGGCCCGGTAAAGTGCCGCGAGGCCATCGAAGGCGCGTGCGTCATCCACCCCCAGCACCTCGGCCCCCGCAGCCCCTGCAGTCAGCGCCACGGCCTGTCCCAGCCCGCCGCCAGAGCCCAGCACCACCACGCGCCGCCCCTGAAGGAGCAGCGGCGTGGATGCAAGCTCGGGGGCGGCGCGCATCATGGCTCAGAACACCGGCGGGAAGGGCCGGCCGCCACGGTCAAGCGTGATCCAGCGGGTTTCGGTGAAGGTTTCGACCGACCAGCGCCCGCCATGCCGGCCAACGCCCGAGGCCTTGGAGCCGCCAAAGGGCACATGCGGCTCGTCATTGACCGACGAGCAGTTGACATGACACATGCCGGTTTCCAGCCGCCGCGCCATGGCCAGCGCGCGCGCCTCGTCGCGGGTGAAAATGCCGGCCGAAAGCCCGTATTCGGTGTCGTTGTTGATGGCGATGGCCTCGTCATCGGTGGCAAAAGGAATGACCGGCACCACGGGGCCAAAGGTTTCCTCGCGATAGATGCGCATATCGGCGGTGACGCCGGTCAGGATTGTCGGTTCAACGACGCGGCCCCTGATGCCGCCGCCCACGACCACCTGCGCGCCCTTGGCGATGGCGTCATCAAGCTGGCCCTTCACGCGTTCGACCTGCCGGTCATTGATCAGCGGGCCGATGACATTGTCCTTGTCGGCAGTGTCCCCGATCTTCAGCTTGGCGGCACGGGCGGCGAATTTCTCGACGAACTCGGCAAAGATCGCCTCATGCACCAGCACCTTCTCGACCGACATGCAGATCTGGCCCTGATGCATGAAGCTGCCGAAATTCGCCGCCTGCGTGGCGCGCTCCATCTCGGCGTCTTCCAGCACGATCAGGCTGTCCTTGCCGCCCAGCTCCACGCAGCATTTCTTCAGATGCGCGCCGGCCTTGGCGGCGATGGACCGGCCCACGGGGGTGGAGCCGGTGAAGGAGATCCCCTTGACGAAGGGATGTTCGATCATCTCGTCGCCGACCTCGGCGACATTCTCGCGCGAGCAGGTGATCACGTTGAAGACACCCGCCGGGATGCCCGCCTCTTCCAGTACCTCGGCAAAGATCAGCCCGCCGATCCAGGGCGTGTCTTCCGAGGGTTTGAGCACGATGGTATTGCCCGCGGCAAGCGGGAAGGCGAAGCCGCGCGCGGACAGGATGCCGGGAAAGTTCCACGGGCTGATGACCGAGATCACCCCCATCGGATAGCGCACCGCGGTCGAAAGCTTGCCATAGGCCGAAGGCAGCACCTCGCCGGTGGCGTCATAGCAGATGGCGGCGGCGGCGCGAAAGACATCAGCCACATAATGCGCTTCGAACGCGCCCTTGCCGTGCCAGCCGCCACCCTCGGTCTGCGCGGCGGCGATGAATTCGGGGGTGCGGCGTTCCCAGATATCGGCAATGCGGTTCATCAGCCTGGCGCGTTCGGTGAATTTCGTTTCCGCCCAGCCGGGAAAGGCGCGCTGCGCGGCCTCGATGGCGGTGGCGGTATCGCGGGCGCTGCCATCGGGCACCTCGGCCCAAAGGCTGCCGTCATTGGGGTTGATATCGGCGAAGTTGCGCGCGGCGCCAACCCACTGGCCGTCGATATACATGCCGCGAAGGGACTTTGCGGGGCGTGTGTCCAGCATCTCAGTTCTCCATCCGGTCGAATTGGGTGGAACCCGGCCGGCGGCGCCAGATTTCGACCTTGCCGCCGGGGCGGGGGTTGTGCGGGGCGGGCGGTGGTGCAGACGGTGGCGCGGGTGGCGGGGCGGTATGGGCAGGGGCATCGCCGCGCCGGCGGTCGCGGATCGACGGGCGCAGGGGCGCCAGCGCCGCCCCAGTGCCCGGCGAACGGCGCTGGCGCGCCTGCTGCGCCGCCTTCTCGATGCCGCGCAGCATGTCGCCAAGCGCATCTGAGCGTGGCGTGGGCATTGCCGGTCGCGCGGTGAAGGCTGTTGCCGCAGGCGGCGGGGTGGCGCGGGTGGCGGCGCGTGCAACCAGCGCATCGATGTCGAGCCCGGCAACCTGCGCGGCGGGCCGGCTTGCCGAAGGCTGCGCGCGCGGTCGAACCCGCGCGGGCAGCGCGGTGGGCGCCGGTGTATCGGCGGCGAGTGCAGGCGCCGCCCTTGCTGCGGGGCTTGCGGCAGGGCGCGCCACCGCCGCCGCCGGCGCCGCAGCGGCGGCGCCACCCAGATAGGCCGCCTGCACCGCCGGATCGTTGCGCAGCACCTCGGCGCGGTCCTCGCGCAGGATCTCGCCATTCTCCAGCAGGTAACCGCGATCGGCAATGCCCAGGCTCAACCGCGCGTTCTGTTCGACCAGCAGAATGCCCAGGCCCGCCTCGCGCACCGCCTTGAGGTTCTGGAACAGCTCTTTCGACAAGAGCGGCGACAGACCAAGCGAAGGCTCGTCCAGCATCAGGATCACCGGGTTCGACATCATCGCCCGGCCAATGGCCACCATCTGCTGCTCGCCGCCCGACATGGTGCGCGCGACCTGCCCCGCGCGTTCGGCAAGCTTGGGGAAAAGCCGGGTCAGCCGGTCGAAATTGGCGCCCGCATCCTCGCGCGCGCGGTCGGGATTGGCCCCCAGCATCAGATTGTCACGCACGCTCAGATCGCCAAAGATGCCGCGCCCCTCGGGCACCAGCGCCACGCCGCGCTCGACTACCTTGTGCGGTGGCAGGCCCAGAAGCGGCTCGCCCTGCATGGCGATCTGGCCACGCACCTGCCCCTCGCAGATGCCGGCGATGGCTTTCAGAAGCGTCGATTTGCCCGCCCCGTTCGCGCCCAGAATTACCACGATCTCGCCGGGCGCCACCTTCAGCGAGACGCCATGCAGCGCCCGGTGCTTGCCGTAGCTTACGCTGATATCGCGGGTCTCAAGCATCCTCGGCCCCCAGATAGGCGCGGATCACCTCGGCGTCGGACAGAACCTCGCCGGGCGTGCCCTCGGCGATCTTGGCACCGGAGGACATGACCACGCAACGATCGCACAGGCTGCGGATCGCATCCATCACATGTTCGACCAGAATCACCGTGCGTCCCTCGTCGCGCAACGAGCGGATCAGCTCGATCCCGGTGGACAGCTCGGTCTGGTTCAGCCCGGCGAGCCACTCATCCAGGAGCAGAACCTCGGGCTCGCAGGCCAACGCGCGGGCAAGCTCGACGCGCTTGGAGTCGATATAGGTCAGCGTCGAGACGGGCTGCGCCATCACCTTGCCCAACCCGACACGTTCCAGCAGCCCGCGCGCATAAACTTCGGCCTCGGATTTCCAGCGGCGGCGGTGACCGAAAGCAGCACCGGCGACGACATTATCAATGACGCTCAGCTCTGGCAGCAGGCGCACAAGCTGGAATGTCCGTGCCACCCCCATCCGGGCGATGCGATGCGCCGCCCTTCCCCCGATTTCGGCACCGTTCAGGCGGATCGACCCAGCGGTCGGAGCCAGCGCCCCGGAAATCATGTTGATGACCGTGGATTTGCCCGACCCGTTCGGCCCGATGATGCCCAGCATCTCGTGCTCGGCCACGTCGAAGCTCATGTCGCGCACGGCGACAAGCCCGCCGAAGCGCTTGGTCAGCCCGCGAACCTCCAGCACGGTGCGCGCCATCACAAGCCCCCCGCAGCGCGCCGGCGCTGCCAGCGGTCGTAAAGCCCGACAAAGCCGCCGGGCAGGACATAGACGATCAGCAGGAACGCAACCCCCAGCAAGAGCAGGGTCTGGTTGGGCGCGTGGCGCGAGATCAGCTCCCAAAGGATGGTGAAGGGGATAACCCCGGCAAGCGGCCCCCAAAGCCGGCCGGTGCCGCCCAGAAGCGCCATGATCACCACCTGAAAGGACAGGATGGGGGCAAAGGCGGTCGAGGGCTCGATATAGATGTAACGCGGTGCCAGCATGGCGCCCACCACCGCGGCAACCGCGCCTGTGAGCATGAACAGCAGCACCTTGGCCAGCGCGGTGTCGATGCCGGAATGCTTGGCCACCGTCTCGTCATTGCCGATGATGCGCAGCGCAAAGCCCAGCCGCGAGCGCCCGATCAGCC
>JAFIEG010000088.1 GCA_020832665.1 Pararhodobacter sp.
GGTCTGAACTTGCCCGTAAGACGCCACATGGCAGGGCAAGATGATGCGCGAAAACCGTTGCGCTTGTGGGATGAAAGCATGTTCGCACAAAGTGATGATGTTCATGCGTGTGGTGCGCGCATACGTCGTGAGTGCAGAAAGCGTGCGTGGCCGTGGTGGCAGCGTGCAAAGGATCAGCGCGTCGCGCGGGCCGGTCATGGCCAGATCTTCCGCCCATACCCCGGAATGAACGCCCAATAGGTTCACATTGGGTCGCAGTTTTGACAGCATAAGTCGCCCCATGCGCACCGGTCCTTCTTCCATTCCGAAGCCCAGACACCAGACCCTTGGGGCGTCTGCCAGAAGTTGCGCGGTTTCGCGGACAATGTCAGGGCGCAGTTCTTCAAAACTGCGCCGTAGATTTGTGACTTCCAGTTCCAGATGCTCGCCTAGGGTCCGGCCCAGAACAGCCCTGTCATCAGAGGCTACAGAATAGGCATAGGGCTGGGTCCGGTTGCGTTCTTCGCGTGCCTGATTGCGGGCTTCGTCAAAGTCGGAATAACCCAGAGTGCGAAAAAACCGCGCGGCCGATGCCTTGGACACGCCAGCAGCCCCGGCCAATTCGGTCGCGGTGTGGGTTTCCAGAAACGCGTGATTCTCCAGCAGCACTGCTGCAATTTTAGCCTCTGACTGGGTCAGCCGGCCCAAACGTTCCTGAATTCTGAGCGTCAAACGTGTCGCCATGCCCGATCCAACCTTTCCACGCAGAAATTCCTTGCGATTCTGAAACGCAGGTTTCAGTATTATGAAACACTGAAACAGGAGAGGCGCATGTCCAAGTCCAAAATCATCCGGCAGCAAATATGGTCCAAACTGCGGGATGTCGCCAGACCTGATACGCGGTTTCACCTGAACTTTGCCGAAGTGATACCAGATTTTGACGGCTCCGAAACAGCCACTGACCATCTGGTGCAGATGGCGGCCTATCAGACCACGCAATTTGCCTTCATCACGCCAGACAACTGCCTTGTGGACCTGCGCCGCCGGATGATCGTCGCCGGCAAGCCGTTCGTTATGTCCACCTATGGTATCTATCGCGGGTTCCTGTTGATGGAACCGGGCATGGTGCCTGCTGGCGCGGAACTTTACGCCGCGTGGCTGGACGGAATGGAGCATTTCGGCCGCCCGATCACCCTGGAAGAAATCGCGCGGCGGGGCCGATTCGATTTCATGGTCACAGGCGCATCGGCTGTGTCGAAAGACGGGGTGCGCTTTGGTAAGGGGCATGGGTTCTTTGACCTTGAATGGGGCATGTTCACCGATCTGGGTCTGGTCGATGACAGCACGCCCGTCGCCGCTGTAGTACATGACTGTCAGGTCGTTCAGGAAACCCTGATCCCGTCGGAAACCGATATTCTGGTGGACTGGATCGCCACGCCCAGCGGCCTGCACGAAGTGCCGCGCCGCGCCAAACGCCCGTCCGGGGTGAAGTGGCCGCTGCTGGACCCCCGCCAAATCGAAGAAACGCCCCCCTTGCAAGAATTAAAACGTATTCAAGGCCTTGCCTGACCCATCCCCACAAACAGAAAAGGAGAGACTGCCATGAGACTCCAGATGAACCGCCGGAACTTTTTGGGCGCAAGTGCCGGTGCCGCTGCGCTGCCCTTTCTGCCGCGCGGCGCCCGCGCCAACACTCCCTTCACCATGCAGTCGGCATGGATCAATGACGCAGAATTCGCAGGCTACTTCATCGGCATCGACAAGGGCTATTATGCCGACGAAGGGTTGGATCTGACCTATCTGCCTGGTGGCCCCGATGTGATCCCCGAAAGTTCTATCATCGCGGGCCGCGCCGATCTGTCGCTGACAACCCCCGATACAACGATCAAGGCTATCGTGGAACAGGGCGCGCCTTTCAAGATCATCGGTGCGCAATATCAGAAGAATCCCATCGGCATCGTCAGCTTGGCAAAGGCCCCGATCCTGACGCCTGCCGACATGGTGGGCAAGACAATTGCCGTCCCGCCCGTAAACACGATTTCGGTCGAGGCGGTGCTCGCGATAAACGGGATTGACCGCTCGCAAGTCAATATTGTGCCCTATTCCTACGACCCCACACCCCTGATCCGGGGCGAGATTGACGCAAGCCTCGATTTCACGACCAACGTGCCTTACACGATTGAAACCATGGGCGAGGAAGCTGTGTCCTTTCTGCTCTATGATTTCGGCTTCACGATCTACAATGACACGGTCGTCGTGACCGAAGAAACCCTGCGCACCAAGCGCAAGGAATTGGTGGGCTGGCTACGTGCGTCCCGTCGCGGTTGGGTCGAGAACTTTGAAGACCCAAGCCTCTGGCCACCGAAATGGATGGGCACATGGTTTGCCGGAACCGGACGCAGCCTTGATAATGAGTTGTTTTTCAACACAGCGCAGCAACCTCTGATGGAATCGCCCGCTGGATATATGGCCATGACCGAAGACGGGATAGCGGCCAATCTGGAAGCACTCGCGCGTGTTGGCATCAACGGCACGCGCGACATGTTCGACACCACGTTGCTTGAGGAAATCTGATGACCGCCACGCCCGCAGGCATTTCGCTGACAGCCATCGGCAAGACCTATCGCGGGCGTGGCAAGGATGTGGAAGCCCTGCGCGATGTCAGCTTGGACTGCGCGCAGGGCTCTTTCACCGCGCTGATCGGCCCGTCAGGATGTGGCAAGTCCACTGCGCTGCGCATCTTGCTGGGGTTGGAAGGGGTGGATACGGGACAGGTCCGCATCGCTGGTCAAACGCCGCAACAGGCCGCCAGCGCCGGGATAACGGGTGTGGCATTTCAGGATTCGGCCTTGTTGCCGTGGCGTACAGTGGCCAGCAACATCGCCCTTCCGCTCGAAGTGCTGGGCCGCAAGATTGCTGACTATCGCGATGAAATTACACGCCTCGTTGCACTAGTTGGTCTGAGTGGTTATGAAAACGCGTTGCCCGGCGAATTATCGGGTGGCATGCGTCAGCGCGTGGCGATTGCCCGCGCACTGGTGACGCGGCCACAAGTGCTATTCATGGATGAACCGTTTGGCGCGCTGGATCAGATACTGCGCCGCCAGATGAACATCGAATTGCAGCGCATCTGGACCGAAACCGGGGCCACAACCCTTTTGGTCACGCATGGCATAGATGAGGCTGTATTTTTGGCCGACCGCGTGGTGGTGATGCAATCCGCGCCGGGGCGCATTGTGGAAGTCATCGACATTCCCTTCGCACGCCCGCGAACGGCCGACCTGTTCGGCCAGCCCAAATTCCATGCGCTCTGCGATCATGTGGCACAGGTGCTGCATGGCGATTGACCTGTGGCGCCGCCATACTGGCTTGCGCAATGCACTGGTGCTGATCGCGCTTTGGGAAGTGGTAGGGCAGTTCAAGCTGGTTGCAGGCGGAGCACTGCCTGCGCTCAGTGCGATCGTGCGTCGCCTCTCGGTGGATTGGAGTGACTATCCCGGCCATATCTGGGCGACACTCGCGGCCTCGGGCAGTGGGTTTTTGATTGGCAATACGATCGCCATTCTGGCGGGCATCCTGTTTGTGATCTTTCCAGTCCTGTTGCGCGTCACGCGGGGGCTGAACATTGCGATCTTCGCGCTGCCGCCCATCGCGATTGCGCCAATTCTGGCACTGACCCTGTCTGGCATGGCACCGCGCATCACCTTGGCTGCGCTTGGTGTGTATTTCGTAACGATGAGCGCAACCGTGATCGGTCTGAGCCAGCATGACAGCCGCACTGCCGATCTGGTGCGCGCATATGGCGGTGGGCGCTGGCAGGTTCTGTGGCGCGTGCAGTTGCGCGGGGCGCTGCCCAGCATTCTGTCGGGGTTTCGGGTGGCTGCGCCTGCGGCCGTTCTTGGAGCAATTCTGGCCGAATTCGGCGGTGGGGGTCGTTGGGGCCTTGGCACCTATCTGCTGGGGTCACTCGGGCGGGCAGAGCCTGACCGAATCTGGGGCATCGGGCTTGTCGCAACGCTGATTGCAGGGCTGAGCTACGGGGCCTTTGCGCTGCTTTCGGCTCGTCTGGTCGGGACCAGTCGGGCAGTGTCCCTGAACCCCGCCGCCCCCCCGTCTTTGCAACCGGACACTGGCGCGCTGTGGTACCGTCTGGCATTGGTCGCGGCATCCGTGGCGCTCCCATTTCTTGTCTGGTGGGCATTCTTGCGGGGGTTGAGCGTGCCCGCGATGCTGGGCAAAACGCCATGGGATGTGATCCGGTATCTGTTCCTTGACCCCACCAGTGCGCAGGCCCAAGCACGGTTGCTGGCTGCGCTGGCGCAGACACTGCCCATCACGTTTGCCGGCATGGCGCTGGGTATGGGTTTTGCCTTTGTGCTGGCGGTGTCATCACGGATGCTACCTGAATTCACCCGTGCCTTCATGCCCGTGGCACTTATCACCCAGACCATGCCGCTGGTCGCGCTGACGCCGCTGCTGGTGTTGCTGCTGGGGCGCGGAACCTCTCTGACGCTGTGGGTCACGGTGTCGGTGACGTTCTTTCCTGCCTATGTGATGATGGCGCAAGGTCTGGCGCTTGTGCCGCGCGCGGCGGTAGAGTTGCCCCGCGCCTATGGCGCGCGCGCGTGGTCCGAATTGCGCCTTGTCGCCATTCCGGCGTCAGTACCCTATGTTTTTGCTGCCATGCGCCTGACGGCGCCGCGCGCTCTACTGGGCGTGATGATCGCGGAATGGCTTGCCACAGGGCGGGGTCTTGGCAATCTATTGAACCAATCGCGCGGATATCTGGATTTCAACATGATCTGGACAGTCGCCGCAGTCTCGGTGTTGATATCCGTGGCGTTTTATCAGGCCGTGCTTATTGCTGAACGCCGCGTTCTGGCCCGTATGGGGATGACCACTACAGAATGACTATGCTAACGCGTTGGAAAATTCGCGAATGATTGCAGCTCTTGGAACGGCAGGGCTTCTGAGCTGAACGTCTGCTTGCGCAAGATGCTGCGGGTGCAATGCTGCAATGTGATAGGCGGTTTACCGCCCCTTGCGAAGTTGACGACAGGATCGACGTGCTCGGCCCTTTGCTGACGGTCGGTCTGTTGCCAAGTGTTCACCGAAGCGGCCATTCGTACCCGGCGCAGCGGATTTACGTGGACAGGCAATCTGCATGCCTTCAAGTGAGTGCGGCATGTGTAGAGTGATCTACAGACGGGGTGGGGAGCCATCCGCCACCCTGCGGCGATACATCTGCGGGCATCTTGCCAAAAGCCGACAGTCATGGACTGACTTATGGCAGTGTGTAGTCAATGAGTTGGCCAGCCCAAGCCTGCGAGTCTTGGTAACGGTTTTGCTGCTGGGCCCTGTCACTCCCCACCTCTTTATGACGCGTTATTCTCACGTCAAGAATTCTGTCCTGAATGGCCCAGAAGGCGTGACGCCGCGCGCGCATGGCAGGCCAAGTGTCGCCCAAAGTCAATCTCTTCAGAGTCGTAGCTTTCCTTGATCAATTCACGATTGCGGCTTCCGTCGCCGCGCGGATCTCGTCCTCGGTGACGCCCTCGGCGGTCTCGACGATTTTCAACCCGCCCTCGACCACATCCAGAACGCCCAGATTGGTGATGATGCGCTTGACCACGCCTTGTGCCGTCAGCGGCAGGGTGCAGGCCTTGAGCACTTTCGACTCGCCCGCCTTGTTGGTGTGATCCATCACGACAATCACGCGCGCGACACCGGCGACCAGATCCATCGCGCCGCCCATGCCCTTGACCAGCTTGCCGGGGATCATCCAGTTGGCCAGATCGCCATTCTCGGCCACCTCCATCGCGCCCAGGATCGCCATGGCGATCTTGCCGCCACGGATCATGGCGAAGCTTTGCGCGCTGTCGAAATAGGCGGTGTGGGGCAGTGCCGTCACCGTCTGCTTGCCGGCATTGATCAGGTCGGGGTCGACCTCGTCCTCGGTGGGGAAGGGGCCGATGCCCAGCATCCCGTTTTCCGATTGCAGTGTCACCTGCACCCCTTCGGGGATGTAGTTGGCCACCAGCGTGGGGATGCCGATGCCGAGATTGACATACATCCCGTCTTCAAGTTCGCGCGCCGCGCGGGCGGCCATCTGGTTGCGGTCCCATGCCATGATGATGCCCTCCTCAAGCCGCGCGCGTGGTGCGCTGTTCGATCCGCTTTTCGTGCGCGCCCTGGATCAGGCGGTGCACATAGATGCCCGGCAGGTGGATGTTGTCGGGGTCCAGGCTGCCCGCCGGCACGATCTCTTCCACCTCCATCACGCAGACCCGCCCGCTGGTCGCCGCCGGCGGGTTGAAGTTGCGCGCGGTCTTGCGAAAGATGGCGTTGCCCGTCTCGTCGGCCTTCCACGCCTTGACGATGGCCAGATCGGCGACGATGCCGCGCTCCAGTACAAAGGTCTCGCCGTCGAAATCCATATGCGGCTTGCCCTCGGCGATCACCGTGCCGACGCCGGTCTTGGTGTAGAAACCGGCAATGCCGGCGCCGCCGGCGCGCATGCGTTCGGCCAGCGTGCCCTGCGGCGCGAATTCCAGCTCCAGTTCGCCGGAAAGATACTGGCGCATGAATTCGGCATTCTCGCCGACATAGGACGAGATCATCTTGCGAACCTGGCGAGTCTGCAGCAGCAGGCCAAGGCCGAAATCATCGACGCCGGCATTGTTCGAGGCGACGGTCAGGTCCTTCACGCCCGCATCGCGGATGGCGTCGATCAGAAGTTCGGGAATGCCGCACAGGCCAAAGCCACCGGCGGAAATGGTCATCCCGTCGAACAGAAGCCCGTCCAGGGCCTCGGTTGCCGAGCCGTAGATCTTTTGCATGTCTTCCCCCTGAAATGCTGGCCATCTTCTGGCGCAGCGTCGGGGCGAAGTCAATTGCCGCGCCCCGTTCGGCGCGGGCAACGAGCTTCGCCAAGGCCGGCCTGTGAAAACCGGCGCGCCGGCGCGCGACGCAACGAAAAGGCTCCGCTTCCGCCATTTGGGGCTTGCCCATGACCGTGCCTCGGGTAGTTTGCGGCCAATGCAGCGAGGCGTGTTCCTTTCGGGTCTTGCCATCCTGGTAATGGCCCTTGTTTCCTGTGCTCCTTCGACCCGCCCCGTCGGGGTGCCGGGAGAGGGCGCGCTGGTGGTTTCGCGGCTGTATCTCGACGCTCAGGGCCCTGTGCGCGATGACGTGCCCTTCCTGTTCGGCGGGCGCGAGGCGGTACAGGCAAGCGTGGCGCTGCGATCGCTGAGCCCAAGCCGTCTTACCTTGCAGGTTCAATGCGATGGTCCGGCGCGGTTGCGCCAGGCCGGGCGGTCTAGCTCAGGGCCCGGCGATCAGGCCGTCACCCCGATTCCGGTTCCGGTCTGGGCGGCGGCAGGCACGTCGTTGCAAGCCTCGCTGGCATCGCGCGCGCGCGATCGGCTCATTCTGGATGTCGCGCCCCAGGTGAGCGGCTGCAATCTGAATGTGCAATCGGCCGTTGCGCCCAGCTATGCCATTTCGATCGAGCGCGAAGCGCTGGCCCGGCCACGACTGGCGGCGCGCGAGGCACCCGGCATGCCCGGCGAGCCGTGGCAGGCGGCGCATCGCACCGTGGAAGGCGATGCACTCGCCGCTGCGTTTCACGCCAACCGCCCGCTGGCGATGACCGCCCCTCTCGATGCCGGCAGTTTGCGGCTGCTGGTCGATGGCACCGAGGCACTCAATGCCCGCATCGAGGCGCTGACGGGTAGGCGTGTTCCCGAAGCGGTTCTTGCCAGTGGCGACCCGACCTTGCCGCTCGACTTTTCTAACGCGCCGCAACTCGATGCCATCTATCTCTCCTATCTGATCCTGGCGGCCGATTTTTCCGGCGCCTTGATGGCGCGCATGCTGGCCTGGCATGCCGAGCGTGGCACCGTGGTGCGCATCCTGGCCTCGGAAACCCTGCTGAGCGGGCCCGACAGGGCGCTGTTCGAGACACTTGCCGCGCGCTATCCCACCGTGCAGTTGCAGCCCTTCCGCTTTGCCCCGCGGCTGGGTGATGGCGCCGAGGAACAGGCCGCGCGCGCGCATCGATCAAACCACGCAAAGATGTTCATGACCCTGGCGCGCGACCCGGCGCGCTCGCGGGCCATCATTGGCGGGCGCAACTGGCAGGAAGCCTACCTGTTCGCCGAGCCGCGCGATCTCTCCGCCTTTCCGGCCTTGCGTCAGTATTTTACCGGCCCTGGCTGGTCGTGGCTGGATTTCCATCCCTACGAGGATATCGAGGTGGAATTCACCGCGCCCGATCTGATCGAAGGCGTGGCGGTACAGTTCGCGGCGCTGTGGCACCGCGACAACAGCACCGACCGGCCCTTCGACTGGCCCCCACAAGTTGCCACCGCCGGCAGCGCGCAGGGTCAGGCGCGGCATTTCCTGTCGGTGCCCTGGATTGACGGGCGCGCGCAGGAAACACTGTTCATCGACCTTTTCGATGCCGCGCGCGAAAGCATCGAGATTGCCTCGCCTTTCGTTCACCTGACACCGCGGATCGAGGCTGCGCTCGAACGCGCCGTTTCGCGCGGCGTGTCGGTGCGGCTGGTAACGACGATGGACCGCACGGGCCCGGACGGTTGGTTCATCGATTACCTTCATCGAGAGTTTGCCCGCGATTGGGCAGATCGCATCGAGCTTCACGACTTTCACGAAGGCAACATGATCCTGCATGCAAAGATCTTTGTCTTTGACCGGCGCCTGGCGCTGATCACCTCGACCAATCTGAACCAGCGCAGCTTCTTCCACGATCTGGAGAACGGATTAGCGGTGCTGGACCGGCGATTCGCGGCCCGTTCGGCGGCCATGATCGACGATTACATCGCGCGTGCGCAGCCAGTCCATGAGGGTCAGATACGGCCCGGCATCGTGGGGTTGCTGATGAACAGCCATTGGTTGCGCCGGGTATTCTGATCACAAATTCGGTTGATCGGTTCGGGCGGCACGAGCGGGACTTGCCCCGCTCGAACGAACTGCGAGGGGGCACCCCGCCATCCCCCGATCCACGCTCGCCGGTGGCGAGGGGCGCAACCCGGTCATGGCGAGATACTCAACGGGACAGGGTTCAATTGTCGCAGATGCCTTGCAGCGTCAGCCATTCGCCATCGCTGAGCAGCCGCCCCGCCGGCTCGTCAAGCCCCGGGCGGGGCAGGTCGGCCAGCGCCTCGGCCAGCGGGGCGGCGCTGGCGGGCAGCGAAATCGCATAGGGCGCCGGCGAAAGGCCCAGCGCGCCCAGCTGCGTGCCCAGCGCTTCCGGGTCGGGGCTCGCGGGGGGCAGGGCGATGCGGCCGGCGACATAGCCATCGAGGGCGTTATCGGGCAGATGGCCGGTGGTCAGCAGCGTCATGGTGGCGCGGGTGCCGGCAAAGCGCAGCACGTCGCGCAGCGGGTCTTCGGCCTCGAGCGCCTGGGCCTCGGCCAGCAGATAGCCGGCCAGCGCCTCGGGTGAATCGAGGCGCAAGAGCAGCGTTTCGCCGACAAGGATCATCCGCCCGGGCAGATGCGCCGCCTCGAACCCCGGCACCCCGGCAATGGCGCTGGCGCGGTAGCCGCTGCCCAGGATGCGCGCGCGCAGCGTGGTCAGCGCCTGCCGCCCCGCAGGGTTTGTGCAGACCCGCGCCTGCGGCATCGCCGCGGGCAGCGCATCGAGTGCGGCGCGCCCGATCTGGGCACGTCCCGCCTGCGGCACGATGCTGGCGGCGTGGTTCGACAGCATCGGCGGAAACCACAGCCAGCCAGCCAGCAACGCCAGCGCCAGAACCGCCGCCGCCACCGCGCGGCGCAGCCGACGCGCCCGCGCCGGCGGGTTCAGTGCGCGGCGAATCGTCTCCAGTGCCTCGACAAGGGTTTCGTCGTCAAGCTCCAGCGTCTCGCCATCGGCGCCGGTGTCGGCGTCGGGGGCATAGAGCGCCGGCCAGCTGCCGCGATTGAGGCGCACCACCGCCGGCAGCGACCAATGCGCCAGCACTTCGCCCGAGCGGCTGTCGCTCAGGGTCAGGCTGGCCTTGCCCAGCGCCACCACGACATCGCGCCGCTGCGAATCGTGCGTCGTGCGCCAAAGGCCTGGGCCTTCCAGCCGCGCGTATTTGTTCAGTGCGGTCATCGCCTCGTTGTCCGGAGATCGGATGCCTGTTCGCCCGTTGTTGATAGCGTGACGGCGCGCGCGCTGCCAGTGCCGTCCGCAAGCCCCATCAGGGGCGCTCAGTCCGTGTTGCCGCCACCCAGAAAGCGCTGCAACCCGCGCCCGATCTCGCCCTCCAGCCGCTCGCGTGCGCCGTCGCGCAAAGACTGGCCGTTCTCGCCCTCGGCCTCGACACCCAGGCGCTCGCGCAGCCCGGCTTCGGCGCGCTCCCTGGCCTGCTGCTCGATCCGCTCGATTTCCTGGCGCGCGCGCGCCTCAAGGCGCTCGCGCTCTTCGCGCAGACGTTCTTCGGCCAGCCCTTCGAGATCGAGCCGGAAGCGCGGCTGCGACCACGGGCCGGTCACCTGCAGCGGCACTGTCAGCGCGGCGCCGCTTTCGGGATCGCGCATCGCCGAAGGGGCAAGGCGGTAATCCAGCCGTCGCTCGCCGATATCGACCAGCCCGCGCCCGGCAACGGCAACCCGGCGCGCATCGAGCTGCAGGTCGCGGCTGTCCAGCACACCGTTCTGAATGGTGAAGCTGCCGGTAACGCTGTCAAAGATGGTGCGGTTGCCCTCGCCCATATACGACATGTCCAGGTTGCGCAGCATGCCGGCCAGATCGAGGCCGAGTATTTCACCCTCGCCCAGCTCGATGCGCCCCTCGCCCGAGAGGCGGCGCATGATCGCATCGAGCGATTCGCCCACGCCGAGAAAGCTCAATTCAACCTGGCCGGTGCCCGAGATCCGCTCGAAGTCGGCAAGCTGGGTCAGCATCGGCAACAACGCGATTTCGCCGGCGCGCAGATTGCCACCCACCGACAGGCCCGAGCGGTTGTTGATCACGAATTCGCCGCGCGCCAGCCCGTCAAAGAGCCGGATCTCGCGCAGATCGAACACGGCGCGGGCGCGGTCGATATTGAGCACTATGTGAAGCGATTGCAGATCGAGCGCATCGCTTTGCACCGGGCCTGAGCGTATGGTCACCGCCGCATCGGCCAGCCCCACTGCCGAGGCGTCGATCGGGGTGCGCGGCCAGCCTTCGCCGCCACCGGCGCCGGCCCCGCCGGCCTCGCCCCCCAGCCCGCGCAAATCCAGCGACTCGGCGGTCACCGAGCCGGTCAGGCGCGGGCGCGGGCCATCGTAGCTCAGATCCAGCGCCAACACCGCCCGGTTGGGGCCAAAGGCCAGCACCCCTTCGCGCAGATGTACGCTTCCTGCCGGCGCCAGCGTGATCTGGCCGGCGAACCCCAGCGGGCGTAGCACCGCCGGCAGCGGCTCGGGCCCTGACTGCCCGGCCAGCGCCATGAGCGGCGCCAGCGCCCGCGCCTCGAAACTGGCGCGGCCCTCGGCGGCGAGCGGCTGCAAGCCCGCGCGCCCCTCGAAACCCAGCGCCGCGTCGCCAGCCAGCAGACGCGCGCTGATCGCCGTCACCTCGCCCGCCAGCAGGCTGGAAAAGGCGCCGATGCCGGCCTCGGCAGTAAATGCCTGGCCATTCAGCTGCCCTGTCAGGGAAAGGCTGGCGGGGCCGTCGAAATCGGGCAGGCGCAATTCGCCGTCCAGCCCCTGCAGATGCATGTCGGTACCCGCGACGTGATCGACAAACCGCAGCGCCGCATCGTGTATCTCTACCAGATCAACCGCCAGGGTCCGCGCGGGCTGCCCGGCATCGCTCGCTGGCGGCTGGCTGTCGGTTTCGCCGCCGCCATTCGCCAGCCCCTCGAACAGCCAGTTGGCCCTTCCATCGGCATGACGTTCCAGCAGGATGCGCGGAGCGTGCAGTTCGAAACGGCGAATGATGAAATCGCCCCGCGTCAGGGCAACCAGATCAAGCCCCAGATCCATGACATCGGCTTCCAGCATCGGCCCGGCATCCGACCAGGGGGCGTTTTCGATCCGCACGCCCTCGACGCGCGCACCGATTACCGGAAACAGGCTGGGCCGGACCGTGCCGGAGATGGCCATGAGGCGCCCGGTGGCAGTCTGAAACTGCTGCGCGGCAATCCCGGCCAGGCGCTCGGCCGGGATCAGGAAGATCGCCGACAGCGCCAGCAGGACCAGCGTGAACAACACGGCAAGAATTCTGACGATCCAGCGCATGGCGGTTCCCTCTTGCGGCCCAGCACATGCGGGCCGGGCGATGATGGCAAAGCCCTGCCGGCCATACAAGCGCCCCGCGCCCCGCTCACGCTTGCTTTATTTCCTGCAAGGCGCTGCCCTCACGTCGCGCTTGTCAGCGATGGCGGGCGCGGGCAGGCTGAAGCCGCAGTTACGGCAGGGCATTATTGAGGGCATATCGACATGGCGAATGAGGAACGTGTCAGCATCACCATTGAAACGGGCATCGCCGAAGTCGCGCTTGCGCGCCCCGACAAGCTCAACGCGATGGACGAGGCCATGTTCGCCGCGCTCTCTTCGGCGGGCGAGCGGCTGGCCGGCACCGAAGGGCTGCGTGCGGTGATCCTGCACGGGCAGGGCAGGGGCTTCTGCGCCGGCATCGATACCGCACTCTTGATGGCTTTCGCCGGGCGCATCGATGAGGTTCGCACCGAAATCGTCACGCCGCCGCCTGGGCGCGCGGCCAACCGCTTCCAGCACCCCTGCACCGTGTGGGCCGATCTGCCGGTGCCGGTGATCGCGGCGCTGCACGGCCCGGTCTATGGCGCCGGGCTGCAACTGGCGCTGGGCGCCGATATCCGCCTGGCCGCGCCCGATACCAGACTTTCGATCATGGAGGCAAAATGGGGCCTGATCCCCGATATGGGGCTCAGCAAGCTGCTGCCGGGGCTGATGCGTGCAGATCAGGCGCTGGAACTCATGCTCACCGCGCGGGTGGTTGAGGCACAAGAGGGCGCGCAACTCGGCCTCGTCACCCGGCTCGCCGACGATCCGCTCGCCGAGGCCCGTGCGATGGCGCGCGCAATCGCCACGCGCAACCCCGAAGCCGCGCGCGGCGCCAAGGCGCTGACGCGCGCGGCCTGGCCGGGCGACGATGCGACCCTGGCGCTGGAGGCGCGGCTGCAGGCCGGGATCATCGGCAGCGCCAACCAGATCGAGGCGGTGATGGCCGAGATGCAAAAGCGCCCGCCGCGCTTTTCCTGAAACCGGCGCGTTTGCGGTTGGACAAGCGGTGGCAAAACCGCCAAGCTCGGGGCGACACCCCACCCGGCCACGGAGCCAACCCATGCCCGAACGCTATCACCCCGTCCTCGTCGTGCTGCACTGGGTGCTGGCGGCCTGCCTGATCGGGCTACTGTTCGCGGGCTCCATCATCCTCGCGCCGGTCGCCAATGACGACCCGGCAAAGATGATCTCCTTCAGGCTGCATATGGGGCTGGGGCTGGTGACCCTGTTGTTGATGCTGCTGCGTCTGGCGGTGCGGCTGACCACAAGCCACCCGCCGCGCATCGATACCGGCAACACGTTGATCAACCGGCTAGGGCCAGCCACCCATTGGGCGCTCTACATCCTCGCCTTCACGATGGCGCTGTCGGGGATGACCTTCGCGCGCGCCTCGGGCCTGCCTGATGCGGTCTTCGGCGACGGCGCCATGCCCGCCGGTTTCGATCACCCGGCGCGCTTGGTCCATACCATTGCATCGCGCCTGCTGATGGCGTTGATCGTGCTGCATATCGCCGCCGCACTCTGGCACCAATACATCCGCGGCGACGGGATCATGGCGCGCATGGGGCTCAAGCGCCGCTGACTCTGCCCCTTCATCTTGCCTGAAATACGTTGGGGGGAGTCCGCGTAGCGGACGGGGGCAGCGCCCCCCCCTTGCCAATTTCTCCATAAGGCATGCCCGTAAACTGCGCCGCTCTGCCGGGCGCGTCGGGGTGCGGCTCAGCGTCCGGCGATCATCTCGGCCTGTTTCACGATCACCTCGGCCTGCTTGATCGAGGCGATATCCACCAGCCGGCCCTTGTAGACGGTCGCGCCCTCGCCGCGCGCCTTGGCCGCTTCCATTGCCGCCAGGATCTCGCGTGCTTCGGCCACCGCCGTATCCGAGGGGGTGAAAACCTCGTTGGCCAGCGCCACCTGTTTGGGGTGGATCGCCCATTTGCCGACCATGCCCAGCGTTGCCGAACGGCGCGCCTGGGCACGGAAGCCCTCGTCATCGCTGAAATCGCCGAAGGGGCCATCGACCGGCAGCACGCCATGCGTGCGGCAGGCGGCCACGATCGCCGTTTGCGCCCAGTGCCACGGGTCGGCCCAGTAGCGCTGCCCCTCGCGCAGCATGTAGTAATCTTCCTGCGTGCCGCCGATGCCGGTTGTCTGCATGCCCATCGAGGCGGCGAAATCGGCCGCGCCCAGGCTCATCGCCTGCAGGCGGGGGCTGGCGGCGGCGATTTCCTCGACATGGGCAATGCCGGCGGCCGATTCGATGATCACCTCGAAGCTGATGCGCTTCTTGCGACCCTTCGCCGCCTCGATGGCGCTGACCAGCGCGTCCACCGCATAGATATCGGCCGCGCAGCCCACCTTTGGAATCATGATCTGGTCAAGCCGCTCGCCGGCCTGTTCCATCAGATCGACGACATCGCGATACCAGAAAGGCGTGTCCAGCCCGTTGATGCGCACGCTCAGATATTTGTCGCCCCAGTCGATCTCATGCGTGGCGACGATGATGTTGGCGCGCGCCTGATCCTTGTCGCCGGGGGCAACCGAATCTTCCAGGTCGAGATTGATCACATCCGCCGCCGAGGCCGCCATCTTCTCGAACAGTGCCGTGCGCGAGCCCGGGCCGAAGAGCTGGCAGCGATTCGGGCGCGCGGGCGGGGCGGGCTGGAGGCGGAAGGACATGGCGGGCCACCTGCGAAAGCTTGTTTCCTGGACTTGCGCGCTTTGGTTATTATCTTGCGCGCAGCGGCGCAACCCTGATTTCTGCGCGTGCAAAGGCGGATGCTGCAGGTGCCCTGGCGGACATCGCTTCAGCCGCTTTTGTCACCATCGGGCGCAGAAACTTGCGCGAACTGACAATTGCGGGGTGGAATCTTCGCGGAATCTGCTTCACTTGCGAAAAGAAAGCCAGCATTTTCCCGTCAGGTTCGTGGATGCTGCGCACCGGCCAGACCCACGGGAGCGAGAACAAGATGATCCAGACACCCTATCTTCTGTTTCTGGGCGATGCGCCCGACAAGCTTGCCGCCAAGGTGGCGCAGGGCATCAAGGACTGGCGCCCGGAATATGCGCTGGGCCAGCTGCGCCTCGAGGGCTGCAAGGCCGATATGGGCCTGCCCGACATGACGCTGGCCGAAGCAAAGGCGGCCGGAGTGAAGACCGTGGTCATCGGCGTTGCCAATCGCGGCGGGGTGATCAGCCAGAAATGGAAGAAGGTGCTGGTGCAGGCGCTGGAAGAGGGCTTCGACCTGGCCTCGGGCCTGCACAACCTGTTGCGCGACGAGGAAGACCTGGCCGCGGTCGCCCGTGCCACTGGCCGCACCCTGCACGATGTGCGCATCCCTTCGGTGAAATACCCCATCGCCAATGGCGAGAAGCGGCGCGGCAAGCGGGTGCTGGCGGTGGGCACCGATTGTTCGGTGGGCAAGATGTACACGGCGCTGTGCATGGAGCGAGAGATGCGCGAGCGCGGCATGAAGGCCAGCTTCCGCGCCACCGGCCAGACCGGCATCCTGATCACTGGTGGCGGCGTGCCGCTCGATGCGGTGATCGCCGATTTCATGGCCGGTTCCATCGAATGGCTGACGCCCGACAATGACGACGATCACTGGGACCTGATCGAGGGCCAGGGCAGCCTGTTTCATGTCTCCTATTCCGGGGTGACACTGGCGCTGATCCATGGCGGCCAGCCCGATGCGCTGATCATCTGTCACGAACCAACCCGCGACCACATGCGCGGCCTGCCCGGCTATGCGCTGCCCACCATCGAGGCGGTTCGCGACATGGCGCTGGAGATGGCGCGCGTGGCCAACCCGGCCTGCGTGGCGGTGGGCGTGGCGGTCAACACCCAGAACATGAGCGACGAGGCCGCGCGCGCCTATCTGGCCGAAGTCGAGGCGCGCATCGGCCTGCCGGCCACCGACCCCTATCGCTATGGCGCCGGCAAGCTGGTCGACGCGCTGGCGGCAATCTGAGCGGGGCACGGGGGGGGGGGGGGGGGGGGGGGGGGGGGGGGGGGGGGGGGGGGGGGGGGGG
>JAFIEG010000007.1 GCA_020832665.1 Pararhodobacter sp.
AACAAACACAAAATGGGAATCCCCTTTCGATTCAGAGAAAGGCTGAGCCGCTCTAATGGCGGAATCTGCCGCGCTGATCCCTGCGCGCACCCAGAAATCCTTTGGCTCCAGCACTTCCACGGCCGGCCCCCATGTCAGCAGGTGCCAGGCCATCTCCAGCGCCCCCGCGGCGCGGAAGCGCACCAGAAGCGCGCCATCATTGGCGCATTCGATCACCTGATCCGGGTGGAACACGTATTCGGCGGCATCCTCGGCCGCCGCTGGCGCGAACTTCCAGCAGACATCGAAGGGCTCTTCGTTGAACACACCGAACAGCCGGCGACCATAGGCCTGCAGATCGAAATCCCCGTCGCGCTGGAACACCTCTTCGCTCAGCGTTACACCGTTCAACCCCTGTAACCGGTAGTGGCGCACCGCCGGCTTGCCCTTCTGCTTGGCGATCAGATAGGGGCGCGGGCCATAGAGCAGCCCATAGGGTTCGAGCACCACATGGCGGGCCTGACGCGCGTGCCGGCGGGTATAGGCCACCTCGATGCGCCTTGATGACAGGATCGCCTCGCGGATCGTCGCCATATGCGCGACCGGGATCGCCACGCGCGGGCCGGGGCGCAGGGCGAGCCCTTCGCTTTGCATCATGAGTTCCAGATCCGGCTCGATCTTCAACTGCCCATTCTTGCCTTGCAGGGCAAGCAGCCGGGTGGCGAGATCGCGCAGGCGGTCAGCAGCGTCTGGCCGGTTGCTCGTTTGCATCATCTCCGATGCCGAGTGCAGCGCGCCGATGTCTTCGGCCGAAATCGTGAGCAGACCCTTGGGAAGATCGGATACGCGCCAGCATTTGCGGCCAGTGTCATCGGTCCGCTCTTCGGTCTCGGGCAGCAGCCGTAACGCCGCATCTCGCATGCGTTCGGCGGTGCGGCGTGACACGCCGAACTCCTGGCCGATCATCTCGAGTGTCACCCCCTGGCTGCGCGCCGCCATCAGGTGACATAGCTTCAACAACTGCTCGGCTTTCTCGTAGCGCATCCGCGATGCCTCCTCGCAGCCAAGTCAACGCCAGCGAAGCGCCTCATGGCAAGGGCATTATTCCCGGATACGTCCGATTCTGGCGTGTTCATGTGTCATATTTTCCCCTGTTCGCAGGAGGGACCATGAATCACGATCGACCGTTCTTCGAAACCGACGAGTTCGCACAGAACGCCCCGCTTTTCGCCCATACGCTCGCCAATGCGCTGCGCGCGCGCAGCCGCTACCCGCATCTGGTCAGGCCGCTGGTCATGGCCCTGAAATCTGCGGGCGACGAGGCCGGCCATTGCGAGCTTGTTCCGGTGGCCGCGCCGCTGCTGGCCCGCCACGACCGCAAGTCCGGCAAATCCGGCCTCACCCGGACCGGTGCGACAGAGGCGCTGATTGAGCGGCTCGATGCGCTGGGCCAGGCTCGCAACCTTGCCCCGCGCGCCGCGATGCTGCAGGCGAATCTTGGCCACCTCGCCGCCATTCTCGGCCTTGACGAGATCGAAGTGGAAATCCTGCGCTGCCAGATGACCTGCGACAGCAATCGCGCTTACTCGAGGCTGGTGGATCGCATTCATCACGAAGTCGCCGATCTGCACGAGACGCTGGCCTGTGTGCTGGCCACAGAGCCGGACGAGATACGCCGGCGGCTGTCACCGGCAGGGCGTTTGCTTCGCAGCGGACTGATCCGCCTGGCGCGCGAGGGCAGGAATTTCTCCGACTGTATCGAGTCGCATGGGCGGCTCAGCACCCTTGAATTCGAGGCCTTCGCGGATGCCACGGCACTGAAGACGCGCCTGCTGGGACAGCCGGCCAGGACCGACCTGCAGCCCGATGATTTCGCGCATCTGGCCGATGATCTGCGCCTGATCGCCGATATCCTGCGCGGCGCTTTCGCCAACCGGGAGCGTGGCGTGAACATTCTGCTTTACGGCATTCCCGGCACCGGCAAGACCGAGTTTGCAAAGGTCTTGGCCAATGTCGTTTCGGCGGCGATGTATCCGATTGGCGAGGTCGATGACGAGGGCGGCGAGCCAACCCGCAACGAGCGGCTTTCAGAGCTTGCCCTGATGCAGATGCTGCTCGGCAGCGAGGCCGCGCCGGCCTTTTGCTGCTTCGACGAGGCCGAGGATCTGTTTGGAAGTTTCGGTTTCGGTTTCTCCCGTGTGTCCGGATCGAAGATCTTCGTCAATCGTCTTTTCGAAACCAACACCGTGCCGGTGATCTGGATCGTGAACGATATCGAGGCGCTCCCCGCTACCGTCCGCCGGCGCATGACGCTGGCGCTCAAGATCGATCAGCCCCCGCGCGATGTGAGCGCGCGCATCCTCGGCCGAATGGCCGGGGCGATGGATCTGGCCTTGCCGCCTGAGCGCCTGAAGGCGCTGGTGCGTGACCTGCCCGCATCGCCCGGGCTTTATGCCAAGGCGATTCAGGCGACCGTTCTTGCCGGGGGCGACCCGGAAACATTGGCGCATGTCAGCTCGGGGCTGGTGCAGGCGCTCAATGATGGTGCGCTGCCGCGAAACCCGCGCCGCATCGGCGCCGGGGATTTCCGCCCGGAGCTTTCGAACGCCGATACAGATCTCGTTGACCTGGCGGCCAGGCTCGAAGCCTGCGAAGGGCGCGCCTTCTCGCTCTGCCTGTTCGGGGCTTCGGGCACCGGCAAGTCGGCCTTTGCCCGCCATGTTGCCGAAAGGCTGGGCATGGAGGTGCGCGCGTTGCGTGGCTCTGACCTGCTGGGCATGTTCGTCGGCCAGACCGAAGCCGCGATCGCCGATGCCTTTCGGCGGGCCGAACAGGACGGGGCGTTCCTGATCCTCGATGAAGTCGACGCGCTGCTGCATGACCGGGGCATGGCACAGCGCAGTTTCGAGCTGTCGCAGGTCAATGAGTTGCTGCAGGCGATGGAATCCCACAAGCTGCCCTTCGCCTGCACCACCAACCTGTTCGGCAAGCTCGATAACGCCGCCCTGCGCCGTTTTACCTTCAGGGTCAGGTTCCAGCCGCTGGAGCATGCGCAGCTGAACGCCTGCTACCGGCACTTCCTTGGCCGTGCCGCCCCCGGCGCCGTCGGCGCCCTCTCAGGGCTCGCCCCGGCCGATTTCGAACTGGTGCGCAGACAGGCCGATATCCTTGGGGTTGCGGACGATGACGATGCCATCATCGGCATGCTTGAAGCCGAGCTTGCCATGAAGCCGGGCGCGCCGCGCGAAATCGGCTTCCGGCCACCGCGACCGGCCGCGCGCCAGGCCCCCGGCCTGATCGCCGCGACGAGAAGCCGGGCGTGAAGCAAACCGGTATTCACATCGAACAGGAGATGCCCATGAGATCAAACGGATTTGGCAGCTTCATTCAGGAAATCGTCGTCCATGTGCCGCGCGCGCACGCCGCCGAGGTTTCGGAAATCCTCGGCGTCGAGCCGTTTGTGCATGACCTGCCCAGCGGGCGCAGTTACTTTCGGGTCGAGCGTCACAGCACAAGGCGTGGCGATGACGAGAGCGTGGTGTATGACCTCCAGCTCGATCTGCCGTTCTCGCTTGGCTGGAGGGTGGATTGGGAGCAGTCGCAATACTGATGCCCGGCGCCGCGCACGTTGCGTCCGATTCTGACGCGCGGCCTTGCGACAAACGCAAGCATTCCCAAACCTCGGAAGGAGGCATTTCCCGATGTCAAACTGGTCGGATGAACTCGTCGCACTTACCCGCCGCCATGTCGAGACGATGCTTGCCACGCCCGCGCGCGAGCGCCTGCCGATCTGCATGAAGCATTGGGAAGACCGCTACGGGCTCCTGCTGTCTGGCGATGGCAAGGATGGCAGGCTCATGATCGCAGATATCACGAGCGGGGCGCGCGAGGTCTTCGCCACGCTTGATGACCTAATCGCGGCCGGCTGGGCGATCGACTGACCGCGCGACGATTCCGATGCCTGCATTACTGCCCGTCATTGAGCCTGGCGAAGCTGTCAAATGAACGAAGTTGGCGATGGCACTGACCCACAAGGACTTCACCCTGTCGGAAACCGAGCCCGCAGATCAACCGTTTGTTCAGGGAAACGGCAGATGCTTTCCATGAGCAGAACCCTGACGAGGATCCATTGGATCATGCTTCTGTCCAGTTTGAATTTGCCGCTGCTCTGGCGCGGTCGGTCACTGTCTGGATTGCGGGAAGGCACATGGTAGTAGAGTGACCGCAAGCTTACTGCGCGGGAAAGCATCTGCGTAAGCGGCTGCCATGCTGGCGGCGCGGAACATCAAATCATCTGCTCATCCTGCGCAATTTCGACTTCTCCCCGATCAATCCAATGCACCGCAATACCCGGCCTGCCGTACTCTTCGCGCCGCGCCAACAGGCCCTGATAGGCCTCCAACTGCGCAATGTAATCAGCGAAATTCCCTGAGCCGCTCTTGTGATCGAGGATCAGCCATTTGCCATTCCCTTCGGCAAGCAAGTCGATGATCCCGTTGAACTCGGCCCCATTCGCGTCGCGTTCCTGGATGGGCACCTCGCAGTCGATGCGCGTATAGCCTTCTTCCGTAAGCCAGTTGCGCAATGCCCGGGCGTGCTCCTGCAGCGCGTCGAGCATGGCTTCGTCCAGCCCCGTGGCGCGCACCAGGCGCGGGCGCAGGTCCGGCCGCATCAGCAGAACCCGAAGCGCCTTGTGCAGGGCACTGCCGCGTTCGCTGGCGGTGCCTGTGAGCGTGATCGCCTGATCCGGAATATCCAGCCTGACCAACCGCGTCTTGATCTCCCGCGCGGTATCGGGCGCGATCTGCGATGGACGAATGCGCCATGGCGTGCGCTCCCCCTCGGGCGCTGGTCGCGGCTGGCCGAATGCCAGGCGCGGTTGATCGTCACCCGTTTCTGCACACTCCGGCACTTCCGGGGGCTCGGCGCTGCAGATCAAGCTTCGCGCGGGGAAACGCGCCTCGCCCACCTTCAAACAGCCCGCGTCCGGCTCAAGACCGGCCTCCAGCACCAGCATCTCGGCATGGTTTGCCGGCCCTTCGCCTTCGCCAAGCTTCTTGAGCGCGAAGTACGGCCATTCCAGGACAAGCCGGTCACGCGCGCGCGTCAGCGCCACATAGAGAAGCCGCCGCGCATCGGCTTCCGACGCTTCGCGCCGGTCGGCCAGGAAGATGTCCTTTTTCTCCTTCAGCGCCAGATCGGGCGTCCAGATAAGTCGTGCGCGTTCCAGGATGGCGCCCAGATCGCTGAAATCGGTGAACTCTGCCCTGAGGGTGCCCGGCCGCTCGCCGATCTTGTTGTCAAGGCCGACAACCACCGTGATCGGCCATTCCCGGCCCTTGGATGCGTGCCAGGTCACGATCTCGACCCCCTGACCCTGGCTCTGGCCCGGGTCGGGGTGGCGGTCAAAGTCGCGCTCAGTGCGGCGCGCCTCGAGCCAGCCCAGAAACACCTGCGCGCCGGCACCGTGGAAGCCTGCGGCGGCCTTGAAATCCCGGTGCGCTTCCACGAATTCCGCCACTTCGGCATGGAGCCGCATCAGATCGGCATGGGCTTGCGCCGCATCTGGCAGCCGGGTCGCCCAGTCCAGGATTCCGGCGGTATCCAGCATCTGCGGCAGCAGGGATTCGAGCGGCATCGCGGGGGCGCATTCGGCCAGTTCCCGCAACCCGGCAAGCGCGGCGCAGGCCTCCAGTTCGCCATCTGCCAGCGCCGTCATCGCCTGTTGAAGCGGCATGGCCGAGGGGCCCAGCGTGAGCAGCGCAAGCGCGGCGTGGCGGTCTGTCGGATCTACCGCGAACGCAAGGGCGTTGCGCGCCGCCATTACTGGCGGCGAATCCAGCCAGCCCTGTGCGCTGATGCGCACCGCAACGCCCTGCCGCTCAAGCGCGCCGGCATAGCGTGCAGCCATGGTATGGGTCGGGCAGAGAAGGGCGATGTCGCGCGGCTCGACTGGGCGCATCACGGGGTTCCCGGGCTCGCTCTCGCGTTCGACGACCGGCTCCCTGGCGGCAAGGATATCGGCGACCCGCGCCGCCACATGCTCTTCCGGGCGCGATTTCTGCGACTGCCGCCCCTCGGAAACCCGCAAGACCTCGGCAAAGATCTGCCCGGTCTCGGGGCGCTGCGGGGCCAGCGCCACATAGCCCTCGCCGAACAGCCCCCTGGAAATGGCATTGACCATTGTCATCAGCCGCGGCTCGGAGCGCCAGTTGCCTGTAAGGGGCGAGGCGGCCTGCGGGTTTTGCTTTTCAAGCGCCTCGCTCAATCTTGGGTCGGCGCCCTGGAAACCCATGATCGATTGCTTGGTGTCGCCCACGATCAGCACGCGTTTCGCCGACTGGGCGATGCGCCAGAGCAGGGCGAACTGCACGGGGTTGGTGTCCTGGAACTCGTCGATGATAACGCAATCGACCTCGGAGAGGAGCGCATCGAGGATTTCGGGGCGCGTCCGCAGCAGGCGCTCGGCGTCGCAGATCATGTCGGCATAGTCGATGACGCCGGCCTCGCGCTTCATCTCGGCGTAGATCGACATCACCTGCTGCGCACCATGCACCAGCGCCGTGAGATGCGCGCAGGCATCATCCAGTGGCCCCGGATGCATGGCGATGTCTGCGGCTGCCACGATTACCTCGCCTGAGAGCTCATCATAGCCATCCGGCGTTGGCGCACCGCGCTTGGACTGGCGCAATTCGCTCAGTGCCTTCCAGAGCGTCCAGTCCCGGCGCAACTCGCCTGGGCGAAGAGCGCGCTTCAGGGACTTGAAGTCCTTTGCAAAGGCCCTCCTCGCGGTGTCTGACGTTGCGTGCGGGGTCAGGTCATTGGGAAAGGCCGCCAGCAAGGCCTTGATCGCGGTTGTCAGGCGGGCTTCAAGCGGGGCGGGGTCGTTAACGACCGGGCCGTATATGTCGCGCAAACGCTCGATAGCCGGTTCTATCAGCTTCGGATCACTGCCACTGTCGCCCAGCCCACGCAAAAGGTCGATGGTGCCGAGGATCTTGCCGCGAAAGCTGTCTTCGAGGCTGGCATTCGAGACGAAGCTGGAACTGTAGCCAAAGCGCGGCAGATCGGCCTTCACCGCGTCAAGCGCCGTCGCATGCGCCATCGCCTGGCGGATCAGCAGGTCGCGCTTGGCCTCGGCCAGGGCGCGGGGTTGGGGCGAGGCGCCGGCGGCAAAGGCGTGCTCGCAAAGAATGCGAAGGCCGAGGCCATGAATCGTCGAGACATAGGCCTGCTCCACAGCCAGCGCGGCCTCGATCATTCCTTCGGCCAGAAGGCTTGCGCGAATGCGGCCGCGCAATTCGGCCGCCGCGGCCTCGGTAAAGGTGACCGCCAGGATGCGCTCGGGGCCGACAAGCTGGCCCCTGACCCATTCGGTCAGGTCGGATTTGATCCGAAACGTCTTGCCTGAGCCGGCACCGGCGGGAACGATGGTCAGCATCTCATTCATCGGCGTCCTCCAACCCCTCGGTCGCTTCAGCGCCGGGCATCATGAAGCGCGAAACCAGCGGCGAGGCATCCAGCGCATAGGGCGCAAGCTTTGCGGTCTTTTCAAAGAAGTCCCGATCATCCAAGGTATTGAGCCGGATGTGGCCGGCGCCGACTTCGGCCAACCGGGCGCGAAGCATCTCCATCGCTTGCCCCGAAATATCGCCCTGCATGACGCTCACCACGCCATCGGGTGGCTCCAGCCCCTGCAGCAAGACGCCCTGATCATTGATCAGGTGGTAGGCAACACCGATTTTCGGCTTGCCGGCCAGCGCCTCTTCCAGCACCGCACCCATTCTTTCCGGCCGCAACAGCATCGCGCGATAAAGGCCCAGCTGCAAATCCCAGCCCGCTTCGAGCCGGTCGCGCCGTCGCGCCGTGCCGCTTTTCTTGTGATCGACCACCAGCAGGCTTCCATCTTCCAGTTGCAGCAGACAGTCGGCGCGCCCCCGCAACAGGATGCCAAGCGCCTCGCCGCGCAGATCGATCTCGTTGTCGATCACGCGCGCGCCGAGCGCAATGAGCGTGTCGCGCCAGGCATGGGCGGCATTGCGAATGTCGCGCGCGAGCCCCTCGCGTTCGACCGCCCAGATCGATCGCTGCAGGAACGGGGCAAATTTTCGGATCGCTGATACCAGCAACTCGGGCACCGCCGCTTCGATCTGATCATGGTCTGGAAGCGGCGCATCCTTCGGAAACAGGTGTTCCAGCACGTCATGTGCGATTGTGCCCGAAACCATGACGTTCAGCCCGTCGGGCGCCCAGGTCACGGGCTCTGCGCCGAATTCGGAAAGGCTCCAGGCGAGCGGGCTGACCAGAAGTGTCTCCAGCCGGCTGGGCGATTGCGGGCGCATCCGGCCGTCGTCGGCCAGTCGCCTGCGCAACAGATCCTGCCCAAGACGCAAGATGCCATCATCGGGCAAGGCGCCGGGCTGAGCCGCATTCTCTGCCGCGATTTGCCGGTGCGCGAAGGGCCAGTGCTCTGGCGGAATGGATCGCAGGTCATGGATCAGGGTTTCCACTTCCTCGGTGCCTTTCGCCCCATCGCCGATGGTGCGCGCCGCCAGCGACAGGGCCGGGGCGGGCGGCTGGCGGCTGCCATTCGCAGAATGGACCGGGCGCAGAAGGGTCAGGCTCTCAGTCGCCGACAGGAACTGCCGGCGCAGTTTTTCCAGCCGCCGTGCAAGCGCATCGCCGCGCGTCTCGATATGCAGGCCGGTCTTTTCGCGCAGTAGCCTAAGCTCGCCATCCAGAAAAAGCGGTGAGGCAGAGACCGCGCGCGGCCAGCGATTGCCGCTCATGCCAAGCGCAATCATATGCCGCGCCGGGCGCCAGGGCATGGCCGCCTCGGTAAAGACACTTGCGCCTTCGACAAAGGCTTCCGATCTTGTGGGCCGGGCGGTGGCTGGCGTGGCCAGGCGATAGAGCGTGGCCCATTCCAGCGTGTGGGCCTGCGACAGCACCGCGCGCATGGCGGCAAGCTTCAAGCGAAACGCAGCAAGGTCTTCGCGCATATCTGCGGCTTCGCTCAGGTTCTGCGCGGCTATCTCCAGCGCTGCGAGGATGCCGGATGGCGTTTGCGAGATGTTGCTGCGCAATAACTCATAGAGCCGCTGCGCACGCCCCTTCAGGGGCTTGGCGGCATAAGGCTCAAACCGCCCCTGCATCACCTCGCGCGCAAGCTGCAACCCGGTTGCCGCCGGCCAGGGCATGAGGGGCGAGATATAGAGGCTTGCCAGTGCCATCGCCGGTGCCGGGCTTTGCAGGCACAAGAGCAGGTGAAGCAGAGTTTCGCCCGCGACATCGCGCCGGGTGGGTAAATCCGGCAACCCGGAAAGCGGCACGCCAAGGGCGGCGAATACGCGTTTTAACTGCACGAAGTACCCCGCCTCATCCGGCACCAGCAGGGCGATTTCGGCTGGGGCCACGCCGGCGTCGATCAATTGCTGTGCACGGGCCGCGGCAAAATCGGCCTCTTCGGCTTCATCGCGAAGCGCGAGGAAACCAAGGCTTTCGTCAAGCGGCGCAGGCGCGATATCGGCCCCTGTCAGGCCTCGCTGGACGCGCCACAGGCTGCTCCCCTCCGGCGCGCCGCTCAGCAGCGGCGATCTGCGCGCGGCCCATTCCCGGCGGAGCCCTTCATCGGCAAGGCCATGATGGTCAAGCAGATGGGCGTGAAGCCGGCGCTCAATGGGCGAGGCAAAGCTGCAAGCCTCGGCGGCCACCAGAGGCAGGGGCTCGAGTGCGTCACCAACTGAGCAGCGCAATACATGCGCGTAAATCTGAAGATCCTCGGGCAACGCAGCGGGTGACTGGCGCCACAGGTCGCACAGCGCTGCGAGGTGCCGATAAAGGCGGCTGCCACGGTCCAGTCCGGACAGATCGACCTCATCGGGCGACAGGTTTTGCGTGGCCATCGCCAGCGCCCGGAGCGCCGAGGAAACCGCCGAAGCCGTCTCTAACGGTGCCACTGCCATGCTGGCCGACCATGGCTGCCCGTCGGCCGACAACGCATCAGGATCGAACGCTTCGGGGCACGGTGCCAGGTAGGTCTCGGCCAGAAGGTCTGGCGTGATCGTGCGGAAGGCGCCAGTCGCGGGATGGACAGTCACAACCGGCTCGAGACCATTCATAAACACCTCCTCGCCAGCCATGACGCCGGTCAACAATCAGTCAATGGGGGCCAAACGCCGCAATAATTTCGAGCCGCATCGCCATCATGTTCGCCGAATCGAAATGAAAGGCTGCCGGCTGCCCCCGCGTGAGACAATTCTTCATGGTCGGATTGCAACTTACAACCCGTTGGCCAAATGGCTGCGTCCGGAATTGACGTATGGTTGCTTTATTCTTCCAAGGTATCGAAAGACGAGGAGACCCGATTGGTTCGAACCAGCATCACCCACCCCCTTCGCATTGACGCCCTGCCGCTGGGCAGCGGGCAGCTGGGCATCACCTTCTGCCCCGGAAAGCAAGGCGCCAGCGAATTCGGCGCGGATTGGGCGCGCGATCTCGATATCGACATGGACGCGATCAAGGCCTGGGGCGCCGATGCCGTGCTGACTCTGATCGAGGATCATGAATTCGAGATGCTTTCCGTCGCTGGGCTCGGCGCGGCGGTGAAAGCTCGCGGTATTGAATGGCACAGGTTTCCGATCAGGGATCTGGACATTCCCACGCCGGCCGCGACGGCGCGCTGGCGCGCCCTGTCGCCAGGTTTGCACCAGATCATCGAGCGTGGCGGGCGCGTGGTCGTGCATTGTCGCGGTGGTCTGGGCCGGGCTGGGTTGATTGCGGCGCTGCTGCTTGTCGAGCGCGGCCTCTCCGGCCCCGAGGCCATCGCACAGGTGCGTGCTGCACGCCCCGGCGCGATCGAGACCGCCGAGCAGGCGCGCTGGCTCACCGAACATGCTCGCCACTTCGGTTTGCCCGGAATTCGCCTGCATGCCAGCCTGATCGGTGGCGCGATTGGCGACAGCCTTGGCGCCGATATCGAGTTCCTGTCGCTGGCCGAGATCCGCCGCCGCTTCCCCGACGGGATAACCGACCTGCCGCCCCACCAGGGTTTGCGCGGGGCGATCACCGACGACACCCAGATGACCTTGTTCACCGCCGAGGGGATCATCCGTGCCCATGTCCGCGGCGCGCTGAAGGGAATTTGCCACCCGCCATCGGTCGTCCATCACGCCCTGTTGCGCTGGCATCGAACGCAGGGCGGCAGGCCGCGCGTCGAGACGGATGATATCGGCCTGATCGCCGACCGGCGCCTCTGGGCGCGCCGCGCCCCGGGCCTGACCTGCCTGTCAGCGTTGGAACAAGGCACGCGCCTTGGGGAATTCGCCAGGAACGACAGCAAGGGCTGCGGCACCATTATGCGGGTGGCGCCCGTCGCCCTGATGGTTCCCCGTGAACAGGTGCGCTCGCTCGCCATGGAAACCTCTGCGCTGACGCATGGCCATCCCACAGGCCAACTGGCAGCGGCGGCGTGGGCCGAAATGCTGGCAGAGGTGGCAAGTGGTGCGACGCTCGAGGACAGCGCGGCAGGCATTGCCGATACCTATGCCCAACTGGAAGGCAGCGACGAGACTGTCCAGGCAATACGCGCGGCCCTTGATGCGCCTCGCGACGGGGCCGCCGAGACCGTCGAAACCCTCGGCGGCGGCTGGACGGCTGATGAGGCGCTGTCGATCGCGATCTATGCCTGCCTCGCCGGCAGGACCATCGATGACGCGTTGCAGATCGCTGTCCTGCATGGTGGCGACAGCGATTCCACCGGCGCCATTGCCGGCAACATGCTGGGGTTGATCGATCCTGCCGCCGCGCTTCGCCATCGCTGGGCAGGAATCGTCGAAGGGGCAGACATCATGACCCGTTTGGCCCGGGATTTTCTTCGCCTCGAGCATGAAGGCGACGGCGCCGAGCAGCTGGCCTATGTGTATCCCGGGTGGTGAATGCCAGCGGCTGGGTGCCGGGCGCGGTCATGGATTTGAGGCGGGTTGTTCGGACATCGGCCGATTTGACGGGTATTAAGTTCAGCCAGGTTCGTGGCCCCGGAAGGTGGCGGCCCTGCGAAACACTTGCCACGGGGGCGTCAGCTTGGCGCGGTGATGGCTTTTCCAGGGGAACCTTCTGCCCTGATCGGCGCAACCTCATGCAGCGAATGGGAAGACCCGCCGGTTATTCTTGTTGGTCAGGCAAGCGAGTAAACGCTCAGCCTCGGTCCCCAAGGCTTCCGGCAACAGCGTCGAGGCAGCCGCGCAGGATGCCCACGGCCTCGTCGATCTCGCCCTCGCTGATGATCAGCGGCGGCGAGAACACGAGGCAGTCGCGCACCGCGCGCGTCACCAGCCCGCGCGCGAAGCACAGGTTGCGCACCGGGGTGGCGAGGCTGCCCACGGGTTCGACCGGGGCACGCCCGGTCTTGTCGCGGGTGAGTTCGACCGCGGCCATCAGCCCCACGCCGCGCAACTCGCCCACCAGCGGGTGATCGAGCAGGGAGCGAAGTTTCTCCAAGAAATACGGGCCGATCTCGTCGCGCACCCGCTCGACGATGCGCTCGCGCTGCATCAATGCCAGGTTGGCGCGTGCCACCGCCGCGGCCACCGGATGGCCGGAATAGGTGTAGCCATGCGGGAAGCGGCCCGGGCGCTCCATCAGCACCTCGGCCAGCCGGTCGCCGAAGATGCTGGCCGAGATCGGCAGATAGCCCGAGGACAGCCCCTTGGCGACGGTCATGATATCGGGACGGATGCCGTAGGTTTCGCACCCGAACCAGTTGCCGGTGCGCCCGAAGCCGGTGATCACCTCATCGGCGATCAGCAGGATGTCGTGGCGCGCGCAGATGCGCTGCACCTCTTCCCAGTAGCCCGGCGGCGGCACGATGACGCCGCCTGCGCCCTGCACCGGCTCGCCGATGAAGGCGGCGATGTTCTCGGGGCCCACGGCGCGGATCATCTCTTCAAGCCCCTGCGCGGCGTGGCGACCGTGTTCCTCGGGGCTGCGCGCGCCGCCTTCGGCCCACCAGAAGGGGGCGGGGGCGTGGTGGATGTCGGGGATCGGCACACCGGGGATGTCATGCATCGATTCCAGCCCCGTCAGGCTCGCCGCGGCGATGGTAGAGCCGTGATAGGCGAATTTGCGGCTGATGATCGCGCGGCGCTCGGGCCGGCCCAGCCGCGCCCAGTAGCTGCGCGCAAGCCGGATATTGGTGTCGTTGGCCTCGGAGCCCGAATTGGCGAAAAACACCCGATCAAGCCCCGCCGGGGTGACGCGCGCCAGATCGGCGGCCAGTTCGGCCGCGACCGGCGTCGTGGTCTTGAAGAAGGTGTTGTAATAGGGCAGCTCGCGCATCTGCGCGGCGGCGGCATCGAGCAGCTCGCTGCGCCCATAGCCCATATTCACGCACCACAGCCCGCCCATGCCGTCAATGAGCCGGTTGCCCTCGCTGTCGAAGAGGCACGCGCCCTCGGCGCGGGTGATCACGCGCGGCCCGCCCTCAAGCGTCATCTCCTGATGGTCGGTAAAGGGGTGCATGTGGTGGCGCAGGTCGGTCTCCTGCAGCCGGGCGGTCAGCGCCGAGGGGTCATTGGCGGGCAAGGGGGAGGTCATCGTGGCGTATCTCCTGCTCAGCGAAATGGTAGGGGCCTGCCGCTGCGTCGAGCGGCCAGATCGGGCGCGTGAGGTTGCGATAGCCGATTTCGCCCAGCCGCATGGTGGCGATTCCGCCGGCATCCACAAGCATCACCTCGCGCGCCAGCGGGCCGAAGGCGGCGCGGTGGTGGTTGCGGCTCTTGAGCGCGATGGTTCGCAGTCGCGCCGGGTCGAGCCCGAGCGCGTGAAAGAGGTTCACATCGGTCACTGCGAGTGCCCGGCTTGCCACGACGACACTCACGCCGCCCACGCGCAGCAGCGCCATGGGCCCCATATCCACGCCAACACCGCGCAGCACCGGACCGGCGGCGCGGAAGGCGCCCTTGTGCAGCCGCTCCACCCGCGCGGTGACGGGCAAGGGCGGCGTGCGCTGCGGCGTGTGCTGCCCGCCGAGGGTCAGCTCGATCCGCGCGCCTTCGCCAGCATCGCGTGCGCGCGCCACTGCGCGCGCATCGGAAAGCGTGGCGAAGGCCGCATCCTCCAGCCCCGCATCGAGCATCGCCCGCAACAGGTTGGGGGAATCGCCATGCGCCCCGGCCGCCGGGTTGTCGGCGAAATCGGCCAGCACCAGCGGCGCGTCGCCAGGGCGGCCCAGCCGGGCGCGGGCCATCGCCTGTTCGGGCGTGGCGAAATCGAGCTGCGTGTCATGGCGGCTGTGCCACAGCGCCTGTGCGAGTTCGCGCGCGGGGGGGGCCGGATCGGCATCGCTGGTCGCCAGCGTTGTCACAAGGGCGGCCGGGCCGGCCTCGGCCACGTCGGCCCAGGGAAAGCCGATGGTCAGCGCGGCCGAGACGACGCCGGGCGCATCGCGCATCATCCGCGCGCGCGCCAGCAGCGCGTTCATCGGCCCCGGCGGGTCGGTGCGGCCGTGATCGGCGGCATCGAGCATCGGCGGGCGCACCAGCGCCTTGCGGGTCAGCCGACCTGCTCCGAGCGGCTGCTCAAGCAGGCGCTCGAGCGCTCCGGCCGCGAGCGCGGCGCAGTCGGCGTGATCGACATGTGGGTAGGTCTCGTAGACGAAATGGGCATCCGCCGCCTCCACCATCCGGCGGCTGAGATTGGCGTGCATGTCGAGGGTGACGACGATCGGCACGCTAGGGCCCAGGCGCGCGCGCAGCTCGGCCAGCAACGCTCCCTCGGGGTCGCTCTCGTCCTCGGTCACCATGGCCCCGTGCAGCGCCAGCAGCACGCCATCGAACGGCCCCGGCGCATCGAGCAGCTTGCCGCGCAATCTCTGCCAGTCCTGCGCCGCGATCGGGCCTGAGGGGCCGCAGGCCGCCGCTACGGCAAGCTTGGCGTCCCAGCCGTTGGCATCGGCGGCCTGGATGAACCCGCCCATCTCGGTTGCGGTGCAGGTCAGCTGCGCGCGGATCGTGGCGGTGTCAAGGCACAGATAACGGCCCTCGAAATCCGCCAGCCGCGTGAGGATGTGGTTGAAAGTGTTGGTCTCGTGCAGGATCGCACCGATCAGGATACGCGGGCGCCTCATGTCCGGCGCGCCGCCCGCGCGACGGCCCCTTCTGAAACCGAGGCGGCACCGGTCATTTCAACTCGGCCTTCTTCAGCGCATCGGGGTTGTGCAGCCCCGCCTCCATCAGCGGATCCTCCACCGCCGCGCGCCGCTCGCCCGAGATCAGATATTCGACGAGCTTGAAGACCCGGGTGAGGATGAAGTTGATCGCCAGGTAGATCAGCGCCGCCATGCTCAAGAGCTCGACCGGCATGTAATTGACCGAGGAGATGGTGCGCGCCACCCCGGTCAGGTCCATCAGGGTCACGGTCGAGGCCAGCGAACTGGCCTTGACCAGCAGGATCACTTCATTCGAATAGGCCGGCAGCCCGATGCGCAGCGCCTGGGGCAGCACCACCCGGCGCATTCGCGTGAGCCGCGACATGCCGGTGGCCATTGCCGCCTCGATCTGGCCGCGCGGCACCGCCTGGATGGCGCCGCGCATGATCTCGGCGGTATAGGCCGAGGTGTTGAGCGTGAACGCGATCAGCGCGCACCACCAGGGCTCGCGCAGGATGGGCCAGAGCGCCGAGGCGCGCACCTCGGGGAATTGTGAGAGCCCGTAATAGATGAGGAATATCTGCACCAGGAGCGGCGTGCCGCGAAAGAAGAAGATGAAGCCATAGGCCGGCATCCACAGCAGAGGATTGCGGCTGAGCCGCGCCAGCGCAACGAACAGGGCGATGGCGACCCCGGCCAACGCCGCGAAGGCCACAAGCTGCAGCGTGACCGCCGCGCCCCCCATCAGCCGGGGGATCGAATCGATCATCACCTGCCAGTTCATGCCCGCGACTCCGTCGCATAGCCGCGATTGGCGCGGCGTTCGAGGATCTGGAGCATGCCCATGCTGACCACGGTCAGCCCCAGATAGATGAAAGCCGCGAACAGGAAGAAGGTGAACGGCGCCTTGGTGAAACCCACGGCGAATTCGGTCTTGCGCATCAGCTCCTCGACCCCGATCACCGAAACCAGCGCCGTCTCCTTGAGGATGACGAGGAAGATGTTGCCCAGCCCCGGCAGGGCGATGCGCCACACCTGAGGCAGCGAAACGCGGCGAAACGCGGTGAACCGGCTCATGCCCAGCGCCCTAGCGGCCTCGATCTCGCCCTTCGGGATCGACTGGAAGGCGCCGCGGAACACCTCGGTGGCATAGGCGCCGAAGGCAAGCGCCAGTGCCGCGGTGCCCGCGACGAAGGCCGAAAGGTCGATGAACTGCGTGTAGCCCAGGGCGCGCGCGAGCGCGTTCACGCCGCTGATGGCCCCGAAATAAAACAGCAGGATCAGCACCAGGATCGGAATGCCGCGTATGATGGTGGTATAGAGATCACCGATCAGCCGCGCGATGCGGCTAGATGACAGCTTCATCAGGGCCATGACAATGCCGATGAGCACACCGAAGACGGTGGCGATGAGTGCCACCTGGATCGTCATGAGCGTGCCCTGCATGAGCATCGGGCCGAAGCCCTGAAGATCGAACATCGTGCAGCCGGGCTCCCGTTGGGGTCAGGGGATTTGGAAAAATGGGGCGCGCCCGCCCCGCTCCGGTCTTAGGGGGGCGGGGCAGGGCGGGCGCGCGAGCGATCAGCGCTCCGGCATCAGGCTGACGGTAAAGTAGCGGTCATTGATCTCGTCATAGGTGCCGTCATCCATGATCTGCGTGAGCGCGGCATCGAGGCGTTCCAGCAGGTCGGTATCGGCCTTGCGCACGGCGATGCCCGCGCCCAGGCCGAGGATGTCGGGGTCGAGCATCGCTTCGCCCTTCATCTCGTAGCCTTCGCCCTCATCCTCCAGCCAGTTCGACATGAAGATGCGCTGCGCGATCACCGCGTCGAGCCGCCCGGCGGTCAGGTCGAGATTGTGGTTCTCCACCGTATCGTAGAGCCTGACCTCGGCCTCGGGGAAACGCTGCTCGATCAGATTGGCATAGGTCGAGGCGCGCTGCACGCCGATGACCCGGCCGGCCATGGCATCGGGCTCGGGCATGATGTCGGAATCGACCGGCGCGACCAGCACCGCGCCCGCCTGATAATAGGGCTGGGTGAAATTCACCGCCTCCTGCCGCTCGGGGGTGATCGACATCGAGGCCACTATGGCGTCGTAGCGCCCGGCATTGAGGCCGGGAATGATGCCGTCCCAGGCCTGGGCGGTGATCTCGCAATCGGCCTCCATCACCGCGCACAGCGCCCTTGCGATATCAACGTCGAAGCCCTGAAGCTCGCCGCTGGCATCGACGAAGTTGAACGGGGGATAGGCGCCTTCGGTGGCGATTCGCAGCGTGTCCGCGCCGGCGGCGCTGCCCAGCGCTATCGCCGCGGCAACCGCGCTGGCGGCGAGTTTCTTGGTGGTGATCATGGGTCGTTCTCCCTGCTTGCATTCTGGTGGGCGGGTTGCCTCAGCCGTCAAAGGCCTGGCGGATGAACTGGTGGCAGCGCTGTGATCTTGGCGCGCCGAACACCTGCTCGGGGGGGCCTTCTTCTTCGATGAGCCCTTGGTGAAAATAGAGAACCTTGGAGGAAACCTCGCGCGCGAAGCGCATCTCGTGGGTGACGATGATCATGGTGCGCTGCTCTTCGGTGAGCGCGCGCATCACGCGCAGCACCTCGCCGACAAGCTCGGGGTCGAGCGCCGATGTGGGCTCGTCGAAAAGCAGCACATCTGGCTCCATTGCCAGCGCCCGAGCGATGGCCGCGCGCTGCTGCTGGCCGCCCGAGAGATGGTTGGGGTAGTGGTTGCGCTTCTCGGCGATACCGACCTTCTCCAGCAGCGCCTCGGCGCGTTCCTCGGCCGCGCGGCGCGACAGGCCCAGCACATGGATCGGCGCTTCGGTGAGGTTTTGCAGCACGGTGCGGTGGGACCACAGGTTGAAGTTCTGGAACACCATGCCGACGCGGGTGCGGATGCGGTCGGCCTGACGGTTGTCGATGCGCCCCTTGGGGCCGACGGCGAGGCGCTCACCGAAGATGTGGATATCGCCGCCCTCATAGGTCTCGAGCAGGTTGATGCAGCGCAGGAAGGTGCTCTTGCCCGAGCCGGAGGCGCCGATGATCGAGACGACATCACCGGTTTCGGCGGTCATCGAAATGCCCTTGAGCACCTCAAGCCTGCCGAAGCGCTTGTGCAGATCACGCACCGAGACCGGCGTGCTGGCATCCATCCCTGTCGCTCCGTATTACACTGTTCGCTATGCGGTTATTCGTTCGCTGTGTGGTCATGTTAGCAAGGTGGCTTTCACCGAGTCAACCGTTGCGCGGCGGTGCAGGCGATGCCCTCTGGTCGATTGACGTTCATCACCACGCGAGGTGCTGACGAATTGCCAATCGGTTTTTCGGTGCGGATGCCCTGGATTGTAAGCGCACCCGCAGCCCAGGCCGGGGCTTGCGCGCCCATCTGGGGCGGTCGCGGCCGTGCTCCACCCGAAGCGATCAACCAAATCCGGTATCAGGGACGTTTCGAGAGCGCGAACTCGATCTCGGCTGCGGTATCGCGCAGAATGGGCAGAAGATGCGTGCGCAGGCTCTCCAGCGTATGGCGCGACGACGGCACCCCCATGTTGATCGCCGCCACGATCTTGCCCGAGCGCCCGCGCACGGGCACAGCAATCGACAGGATGCCCACCTCCAGCAGGTTCTCGGCCATGGCGTAGCCATCCGCGCGGGCGCGTTCGATCAGTTCGCGCAGCGCGGCCTTGTCGGTAACGGTATAGGGCGTGGCCTGCGCGATCTCGGCCTCGGCGAGGATACGCCCGAGTTTCGCATCGTCTAGCCCGCCCAGCAGCACGCGCCCCAGTGTCGTGGAATGGGCGGGGTAGCGTTTGCCGATGGTGATGGTGATCGCCATCATCCTGTTGGCGGTGTGACGCGCGACATAGACGATCTCGGCGCCGTCGAGCACCGCCATCGAGCAGGGCTCCTGCGCCTTCTCGGCGGCTGCGGCAAGGATCGGGTTGGCGATGTCCACCAGCGAATGCGAACTGAAATAGGCCATTCCCAGCTCCAGCACGCGCGGTCGCAGCCGGTATTGGCGCCCGTCAAAGCTGGCGTATTCGAGCGTCACCAGTGTACGCAGGAACCGCCCCGCGGCGGCGCGTGACATGCCGGTCTTGCGCGCCACGTCGCTGAGCGTCATGGCCGGGCTGTCCTGGTCGAATGCCTTGAGCACGGCGAGCCCGCGCGCCAGCGACTGCACGAAGTCGCCGCCCTTCCCGGTCTGCGAGGTGCCGTGATCTTCCATGGCGGGCGTTTCCTCTCGTTGTGTCGTGCCGGCCAGTTTGCCCCAGCGCTTGCCGTTACGCCAGTGCCCGCCGCCGCTGCCGCAAGATTGCGCGCGCCGCGTTCCACCCCGGCAGGCCGGTCACGCCGCCGCCCGGATGCGTACCCGATCCGCACTGGAACAGCCCCGTCACGGGTGTCGTGTAATCGGCCGCCTCGGGCGCCGGGCGCAGGCTGAATAGCTGGTCGAGATGCATCTCGCCGTGAAAGATGTCGCCCCCCACAAGCCCGTATTCCTCTTCCAGATCGAGTGGGGAGAGCGCCTTGTAGCCGATCACCGAGCCGGGGAAGTTCGGCGCATACTCCGCGATTGTGTCGATTACCGCCTTCGCCGCCACGTCGCGGTGATCATGCCAGCTCTCGCCGTTTGGCAGGGCCGGGTTGAAGTGCTGGCAGAACAGCCCGGCGATGTGACGGCCCTCGGGGGCGAGCGCGGGGTCGGTGGTGGTGGGAATGCACATGGAAATCACCGGTTGCTCCGACCAGCCCTTGTGGCGGGCATCGTCATGGGCGCGCTCGAGATAGTCGAGCGAGGGCGCGATGGTGATCGTCCCCTGATGGTGACGCTGCATGTCCGTGCCGGGCCGGGCGGTGAAATCGGGCAGTTCGGACAGCGCCACGTTCATGCGGAAGGTGCCCGAGCGGCAGCGCCAGTGCTCCAGCCGCCGGCGGAACGCCGGCCCCAGCAGCGCGGGGTCAAGCATGCCCAGAAACAGCAGGCGCGGATTGACGCTCGAGGCCACCGCGCGTGCGCGGATCGCCTGGCCATCGGCCAGCACCACGCCGCGCGCGCGGCCCTGCTCGACAATCACCTCGCGCACGCCCTGACCGGTGATTACGCGCCCGCCGCGCGCCTCAAGCGATTTCTGCAAGGCCTGGGTGATCGCGCCCATGCCGCCGCGCGGCTGGCCCCATTTGCCGCGCTTGCCGTTCACCTCGCCAAAGACGTGATGCAGCAGCACATAGGCCGAGCCGGTGGCGTAGGGGCTGGCCATGTTGCCCACCAGCCCCTTGAATCCGTAGACGCCCTTGAAGGCGGCGCTCTCGAAGCGCTCATCGAGGAAATCGCCCAGGCTCTTGAGCATCAGGGCGGCGAAATCGCCCCGGTCGCTGCGGGGCAGATGGCGCAGGTGCCACCCGGCGCGGGCGCCTTGCAGCAGCTCGCCCCAGCCGCCGGTCATGTCGGGCGCGCGTTCGCGGGCGATGGCGCGCATCACCACCGCGGCGCGGTCAAGCAGCGCCGATAATTCCTCATAGGCGGCGCCGTCGCTGGGTGAGAGTTGCGCCTTCACCGCCGCCTTGTCGGGCAGAAGCTCGATATGGCCGCCATCGGGCTGCGGGCTGAAGGTGCCCCCTTCGCGTTCCAGTATCTCCAGCCCGTGCCGGTGCAACTCCAGATCGCGGATCACCTCGGGCGCCAGCAGCCCCACCAGATAGGCGCAGGATGAGTTGCGAAAACCGGGGTGAAACTCCTCGCTCACGCAGGCGCCGCCGACGATGTGGCGCCGCTCGACCACGGTCACCTTCAACCCGGCCCTGGCGAGATATCCTGCGCAGACCAGCCCGTTATGGCCGCCGCCGACCACGACGACATCGCATTGCGCAGGTGGGTGTGCATCGTCGCGCATCTCTACTCCTGGCCTTGAATCAGGTATTCCGGGGGAACGCGGGTGAAGGAAAGCCGCGTCAGATCGGTGGGCGCGGGGCCGGGGGTTTCGACCTCGATGATGGCGCCGCACAGCGCGCCGAAGGCGGCGCGGAAGTGGTTCTTGGCCTTCACGCAGAACAGCGCCGTCTGCGCAAGGTCGATATCATGCAGCGCGCACCAGCCGGGATCATTCGCGCTCTGGCAGCTCTCGGAAATGATGACCTTCAGCGCACCCTTCTGCAGCACTGCCGTTCGGCCCAGATCGACCGGCATTCCGCGCTCCATCGGCCCGCAATTGGAGAAGCGGCCATCGGTGAGCAGGGTAATGTGCCCCCCGAAGGGCACCGGCGGGCCGAATTCGGGCGCCACGCGCCCGCCCAGCTGCACCGAAACATACGCGCCCGTTCCCAGCACATGCAGCCAATCGACCAGATCGGGGTCATGGAAGAAGCAGAACACCGCCGGCAGGTCGATGCCCTGCTCCAGCAACGCGCGAAACAGCCCTGTGGTGTCACCCAGCCCGCCCGAAAGCGGGTTGTCGGCGGGTTCCACCACCGCCACCGGCCAGCGCGCGCCATCCTCCAGCTGTTGCAGGGCCTGCGTCAGACCCGACCGGGCGTCGGGCAGTTCGGCATGAAAGGCCGCGCGCCGTTCCAGCATGGCCGTGCCCAGCCGCTCCATGACGGGCAGCACGCCGCCAGCGCCGCTCTCATGGCACAGGCTCACCGTGGCATGGGCATGCGGGCTGTCGGCATAGGCAAAACCGCCAAACAGGGTTGCATCATGCATCTCCGGCGCGCGCGCCTCGGCGTCGGCGAGCGCGACGAGTTCGGCCATCGGGCCCTCATCGGTGCGCATCCGGTGGCTCAGCGGCAGCATCGGGACCGGGCGCAGCGACACCATGGGGCGGATTTCGCCTGCCAGCGTACGCTCCAGCAGGGCAAGCGCGCGCCCGGCGGCGCGGTCCATATCGACATGCGGATAGGTGCGGTAGCCGGTGAGGATGTCGACGTAATCGGCGATTTCGGGGTTGAGGCATGCATGCATGTCAAAGCTCACCGCCACCGGCACATCCGGGCCGACAGCAGCGCGGACCCGGCGCAGCAGTGTTGTATCGGGGCTGATATCGCCGGTGCCCAGAACCGCGCCATGCAGCGATAGGTAGACCGCATCCCAAGGTTGCGCTTGGATATCAGTCACAATTTCGTCGATGATCGTGTCGAGATCGTCTTGCACGACGGGGCCGCCGGGCGGTGCCGAGGTGCAGCGCAGGAAATGCCCCTCCCAGGTGGGCCGCATGCGCAGGAAGGCATGCGCTGCGCCCATTTCCGTTGTGGTTTGCCCATAGCACTCGGCTGTCGCTGTGCCCTTGATCCATTCGCGGTTGCGAAACTGCGCCAGCCGAACCGGGACGGGATTGAAGCTGTTGCTCTCGTGCCAGAGCCGGGCGATCGCCAGCCGCGTTCTGCTCTGCGTTTGCGTATGCATCCGGCGTGTTGGTCCTCTTTTCTCAATCGTTCGTTCAACGAACCTATGTTCATTATACGAACAATGTTAAGCGCCCCCGGTCGCCGGTGTCAACAAGGGCAAAATCATGCACGCCCTGGCCCTGGATTCCGCAGGGGTGCCTGGACGCCGTCCCGGCGCCCGGATCACACCCACAGTGCATTCACCTGGGCCAGTCGAGCGCGGACACCCGCAAACCGAAGTGATTAAAGGGGGCGCGGGTTACGCAATCATTTGTCGAGCGGATGGATCGGGCGCGGTATACGCCTGTACCTGAGGCGCTCGAGCCGGGGGCTGGCCAGCCCGCCCCCATCGACGAGGCAGATTCGCGTCGAGACCGGCGCATAGGCGGCGCGAAAGTGCTGCGTGGATTTGAGTGCCACCACGCGCATGGCCAGCGGATCGATCCCGTTGCTTCGGAAGATCTCCAGATCGAGCGCCTGTGTTGCGTGACTGGTCACCAGCACCCGCACGCCACCGATACGAAGAAGGGCACTGGGTCCGGCGCTTTGTGCCACGCCCTTCCACATGGGGCCGCCGCCGACGAAGTGTCCGTCACCGAGATGCTCGACATGGGCCTGTACCTGCAGTGGGCCGCCGCCAAAGTCCGGATCCGCCTTTCCCCCGAGGCAAAGCGCGACTTCGTTGTCGTGCCCGGCTGCGCGCGCCACCGCGACCGCTTCGGGGTCATGCATTGCGCCGAACAGGATATCGCTGCCGCCGTCATGCAAGAGCGCCGCGAGTAGCGCGGTCGAATCGGCATATGCCCCATCGCCGGGGTTGTCCGAGATATCGGCAAGCACGAGTGGCCGGATGCCGGGCCCGGCGGGATGCGCGGCGGCAATCGCGGCTGCCTGCTGCGGCGTCAGAACCTCTTCCTGATCGGCGTCGCGTGCGGCCCACATCGCCTCGCATAACTCGTCGGCAATCTGTTCGGCAATATCCGGCGCGCCAAGATGCACGACCGAAACGCTTGGGCCGATCTCGGGTACATCGGAGAACGTGAAGCCGGCATTCAGGCTCACATCCAGAATCCCGCGCGTCGCATCGGTCAGTTCCTGTGCGCGGGCCATCAGGCCCTGCATCGGTTGGCGGTCGGTGCGGCCTCCCTCGGGCAGGGATATCATCGCGGGTTTGCGTACCACAGTACCGGCTTGCGTGGGCGCATCGGCCAGAACAACGCGCAGCGCCTCGGCCGCGCGGCGGCCGGTGTCGCGCATGTCCACATGAGGAAATGTCTTGTAGGACAGGATGATATCGGCCTCATCCGCCATCCCCGGATCGAGATTCGCGTGCAGATCAAGCGTAACCACCAGTGGCACCCTGGCCCCGACGACGGCGCGCAACTCGCGCACCAGCCGCGCATCACCGTCGCGGCCGTCCTCCAGAACCATCGCGCCGTGCAGCGACAGCAGCACCGCATCGAAATGCCCGTCCCGTCTTGCGGTCGTCAGGATGCGTTCACCGAATGCCTCCCAGGCGCGATGCGTCACTGGCCCGCCCGGAGTGGCGAAGGTCGCAACGGGTGTGACCAGTTCCCAGCCCTCGGCCCGCGCCACATCGGCAAAGCCGGCCACCTCGTTCTGGGTGCCGGCGAGCGCGTCAAGGACGGCATCACCCTCGTGACAGTAAAAGCCCCGGAACGCGGATTCGTCCGTGAGCCGTCGGCAGAACGTGTTTGTCTCGTGCATGAATTGCCCGAGAAGCACTCTTTTTGTCATTTCCCGCGTTCCCGTCGCCTGCATCAGCGGGCCGGACTGCGGGATCGGGCCGTGCATCGGAGTAAGTTGGTGGTTACAACAGCCCGAAGGCGCGATGCAAACGAAAATCCATGCCGAGGCGAAGGATGGGGGACTCAGTTGCGGGACATGCAGTTGCGATATTTCTTCACGGTCGCCAATGAGGGATCGATCCGCAAGGCGGCCGAGAAGCTCAACCTCGCCGCCTCGGCGCTCAGCCGCCGGATAACCCAGATCGAGGAGGATCTCGGCGTTCCGCTGTTTGAGCGCCACGCCCGCGGCTTGCGGCTGACCGATGCGGGACAGATCTATTTCGACCATGCGCGCACCACCCTTCGTCAGGAAGCCTGGGCGATCGGCGAGATCGAGGCGATAAAGGATCTGCGCCGCGGTCAGATCAGGGTGGTCTGTGTGGAGGGCACGATCGGCGGCATCATATCGGATGCGATCGCCGAATTCCGGCCGAAATCGCCTGCCGTGAAGCTTTCGGTCACGCGCGCCGGCAGCACCGGGGTCGTGCGTGCCGTGGCCTCTGATGAAGCCGATCTCGGCCTTGCCTTCGACCCGCCGGCGCATCGCGATGTGATGGTGATCGCTCAGGCGCCCGCGCCGCTATATGCGGTGTTCGCACCGGGTATGGCGTTGCCGGAGGGGCCACTTTCCCTGTCCGATCTGGCGGGTCAGCCGCTCGCCATTCCGCCCGACAGCAGCTATGGCATTCGCGATGTGATCGACCGTGTCGTGCGCCAGAATGCGGATATCGACCTTGATCCGCCGCTTCTGTGTGATTCCATTTTCGGGCTTACCGGATTCGCACTGCGGGGGCAGGGCGTTTCGATCCTGCCGATGTGCTCGATCATCGACGAACTGCGCGACGGGCGGCTTGCGATAAGATCGCTGAGTGACCCGGCCCTGCGCGATGCCCGCATTGCGCTGCTGGGGCGCAGGCATCGCACATTGCCGCCGGTTGCACGCCGATTTTGCAGCATCCTGACCCGCTGCCTCGAACGGGCGCCGCATTAGTGTTGCCGTTTCGGCAAACCGGTATCGTAATGTTGTGCTTGTATGCGAACGCAAACGCCCGAAACTCGCGCCAAGGGCTGACTGAGGGTTCGTGCCGGCATCGGAGGCTGGGTGACGACACCGCAAGATCACCCGACGGCGTAACGCGGCCTGCCGGCAAGGTGGGCATCAAGAACCGGCCTGATGCACAGTCGCACCTTCCTGCGAACGCGCCAACAGGCCCCGCAACAGGAAGAGGACATGATGGGACGTTTTCGCAATACAGCACTGGCCTTTGCCGCAAGCGCCATGGCCGCAGGCCCTGCCTTGTCGCAATCGGTGACAATTACCCTGGCGCATGAAGAGCCGGCCGACGCCGCAACATCGGCCGCGCATATGTCCGCGATGGTCTTCAAGGACATCATCGAGACCCGCTCGAATGGTGACATGGTCGTGGACATCCAGGCCGCAAGCGCGATGGGCAACCAGCGCGAGCGCATGGAGCTTACGCAGGCCGATATCATCCAGGTCAACATCGCCGCGATCGGCGGGCTGGCGCAGTTCTATCCGGAAATCAACGCGATCGACCTGCCCTTCGCCTTCCCCGACGAGATCGTGGCCGATCATGTCTTTGACGGCCCGTTCGGCGACATGCTGGCCGAGAACATTCACGCGGCCACGGATCTGCGCCTTCTGGCCGTCACGGCGGGCGATTTCTATGTTTTCACCAACAGCACGCGCGAGGTGCGCAGCCCTGCAGACATGGAGGGGCTGCGCGTGCGCACCATGTCCGTGCCCAGCCATATCGCGATGATGAATGCGCTGGGTGCGGCCGCCACCCCGGTGCCGTGGGATGAGCTTTACAGCGCCCTGGAAACCGGCGTGGTGGACGCACAGCACAACCCGATACCGATTGTCGCGGTGGGCAATCTTCAGGAAGTGCAGCGCTACGCCACCGTCACCAACCACCTTTACGGGGCTGACTGGTGGATGACGAGCGATCTGTTCCTTGACAGCCTGACACCCGAGCAGACCCGCATCTTCACCAACGCCGTCGAGGCTGCCCGCACCGCCGGGCGTGGGGCCAAGATGGGGCTGCGCGCAACCCGGTTCGGCACCGCGTTCCTGGAGGATGCCGGTCTTGAGGTCTATGCGCCCACGCCCGAAGAGCTGGCGCAGTTTCGCGACCTCGCCGCGCCGGCGGTCATGGACGTGCTCGCCGACGAAATAGGCGCCGGTGCCGTGACGTTGGCCGAGGCCATGCTCGAAGCCGTCGCAGCCGCCGAGGCCGAAATTTACGGCGCCGAGTGATCGCGCCGGCCCCGATGCAACAGCAGCCGCGCCCGGCAGCAGGCTGGGCGCGCACCCTTTCCAGGCATCCACGAGGCCGTGCAAGTGAGCCGCATCGCAAACCTGCTTCACAGGATCGCCCGGCTGGTGGAAATCGTCACCGCCGTGCCGCTGGTTGCCGCGGGCGCGGTGATGGTGGGCGTGGTGCTGGCGGCCACCTTCTTTCGCTATGTGCTGAATGATCCGCTGACCTGGTCGGAGGAACTGGCGCGCTACCTGATGATCTGGATCGGCCTTGTCGGTGCTTCGGTCACCCTGCGCCATGGCGAGCACATCCGCATCACTGCCATTCGCAATCTCCTTCCACCCCCCGTGCGCCTGATCGGTGATCTTTTTGTGGCCGGAGCCATTGGATGGTTCCTGTGGGTGATGATGATCGAGGGCTGGGCCGCCGCCGAACGCGGCGGGCGCCAGATGTCGCCCGCGCTGGGCATCTCGATGCTGTGGCCCTTGCTGGCCGTGCCGGTCGCGGGCGCGCTGATGCTGATCCAGCATGTGATTCAGACATTGCTTCTGCTCATGGGCGCCCAGAACGAGCCCGAGCATGAAAGCCCGATGGGCGGGGGGCCGATCTGATGCTCTGGCTCATGGTCGGACTGTTCGCGGTGCTGGTGATCCTGGGCACGCCGCTGGCCTTCGCCATCGGCATCACGGGCCTTTTCGCGCTTGTGCAATCGGATGGCCCCAGTCTGATCCGGCTGGTGCCAATGCGGCTCTTCTCGGGCATCGACATGTTCTCGCTCATGGCGATGCCGTTCTTCATCCTGGCCGGCGACATCATGAACCGCATCAACATCACCGAGCGGCTGGTCGATCTGGCCAACGCGCTGGTGGGCGGGGTGCGCGGGGCGCTCGCGCATGTGAATGTGCTGGTCTCGGTCTTCTTCGCGGGGTTGACCGGCGCGGCGGTGGCGGACACGGCTGCGATCGGACGCATGATGATCCCGGCCATGGCATCGCAGGGCTACAACCGTGCATTCGCCGCCGCGGTCACGGCCTCGTCATCGGTGATCGGGCCGATCATCCCGCCCTCGATCATCATGGTGATTTACGGCTCGCTGATGCAGGTTTCCATCGCCGGGTTGTTTGCCGCCGGGCTGATCCCCGGCATCATCATGGCGCTGTCGCTGATGGGCTACATTGCCTTCCGGGCGCGGCGCGACGATCTGCCCGTGGCCAGCCTGCGCGGCGAGGTGCCCCCGCTTGCCACCGCCTTGCGCCGCGCGCTGATCCCCCTGATGATGCCGATCATCATTCTGGGAGGCATTCTGGGCGGGGTATTCACCCCCACCGAAGCCGCCGCGGTGGCCGTTCTTTACGCGCTTCTGGTCGGGTTTTTCCTGTATCGCAACCTTGGCCTTCGCGATCTCGGCGCGATGCTCTACGACATGGTGCGTGCCTCGGGGGCGGTGTTCATCATTCTCGCGGCGGCGTCCATCCTTGGCTGGGTTCTGGCGCGTGAGGGTGTGCCGCAACAGCTTGCAGGGTTCCTGCTCGGCATCAGCGACGACCCGCTGATCTTCCTGTTCATCGTGACGCTGGCGTTGCTGGTGATCGGAATGTTCATGGAAATGACGGCAATCCTGATCATCCTCGGCCCGATCCTGCACCCGATTGCAGTCTCGCTGGGAATCGACCCGCTGCATTTCGGTATCGTGATGGTGGTCAATCTCAACATCGCGCTGGCCACGCCACCTCTGGGAGCCTGCCTGTTCGTGGCGTCATCGGTCGGAAAGGTGCGTTTCGAGGATGTGGCCTGGCGCATCCTGCCCTTCATTCTGGTCGAAATCGCGGTGCTGGCGGCCATCGTCTATATCCCGGCGATTTCACTGACCCTGCCGCGCCTGCTGGGCCTGGCCTGATACATACCTTCAGGGAGTCGATCATGACGTCCGAGATCATCCTGTTCGGCGTTGGGGCCATGGGCCAGCGGATCGCCCGGCTTGCAAGCGAGCGTGGCTACCGCATCCGCGCCGCGATCGACATGGATCCGGCCAAGCGCGGTGTGCCGCTGGGCCGTCTTGCCGGGCTGGCGGACCCGCTGGCCGGGCCGGCCATTACATCGGATGTCGAGCAGGCACTCAGGGGTGCCCCGGCGACGGTGCTCCACGCTACGGCCTCCTTTCTGAGCGATGTGGCGGGCGAGATCGATATCTGCCTGACCCATGGCCATGATGTCATCTCGATCGCCGAGGAAATGACCTTTCCGGAAGCCGCGAGCGCCGACATCTCGGCGCGGCTGGAGGCCACCGCGAAGCGTCATGACGCGAGGGTGCTGGGCACCGGCGTGAATCCGGGCTTTGCGATGGATATTCTGGTGCTCGCGCTGACCGTTCCCTGTGGCCGGGTCGACCACATTCACGCAACCCGCACCAATGATCTGTCCGATTTCGGCCCCACGGTCCTGCGCAGCCAGGGTGTCGGCCTCACGCCCGACGGGTTCGCCGAGGCGCTGCAGGCGGGCAGGGTGGTCGGGCATGTGGGGTTTGCGCAATCCATCGCGCAGATCGCGCGGCATCTGGGCTGGTCCGTTGATGCGGTGAAGGAAACCCGTGAACCGATCATTTCCTCGGTCGCGCGCGAAACCCCGCATCTGCGTATCGCGCCGGGGCAGGTGGCCGGGTGCCGCCACTGCGCCAGCGCCCATGTCGGCGGGCGCGAGGTGCTGCGGCTCGAACATCCCCAGCAGATCCGACCCGAAGCCGAGGGGCAGGCAACCTCTGATCATATCCGCATCACCGGGGATCAGTTGATCGACATGCGGATAACCCCCGAGATCGCCGGCGGTGCCGGGACGGCGGCGGCGGCCGTCAATGCGCTGGCCTGTCTGGGCCGTGCGCCAGCCGGGCTTGTCCATCTGACCGACTTGCCGCTGACCAGCCCGAAAATGACAACAACTTCCCCGGGAGGAACAATGCGATGAAATGCAAGGCCGGCGACTGGGTTCGCATCAGATCCGTGGTCCTGGCACCACATGAGCGCGCGGCCTCGATCCCGGACGAGACCCGGGCCGTTCCGCTGGAGATGCGCGTGAAGGGCTGGCTGGTCACCAATGAGGCCGTAATCGGCGACAAGGTCGAGATTCGCAGCACGTTGGGGCGCGGCTACCACGGCACGCTGGAGGCGCAGAACCCGCCCTACGGCCATGATTTTGCTGCCGCGATCCCGGAGTTGCTGCGCGCGGGCGAGGAATTGCGCGAGATGCTGGCCGAGCCGGATGGAGAAAGCGCATGAAATCAGTCGATTACGACTCTGTCATGGCCCGGCGCAACGAAACGATGCTTTCGGCGCTCGGCCTCGACTATGCGCCCTTCCTGCAGCATCCGGTTACCTTCGACTATGAGGCGCTGATGGCGCAGGTCGCCTACAGCCTGGATGCAGTGCGGGATATCCAGGCGCGTGCCGGCGTGGGAAACACCGCGCTGATCGAGCTGCGCCAGATCAACCGGCTGGTGCGCAAGCTTGCACCGAAAGGCAAGGGCGCGCGTATCTTCGTCAAGGACGAGGCCGCCAACCCCTCAGGTAGCTACAAGGCCCGCCGCGCGGCCCTGAGCCTGCACCACGCAAAGGCATCAGGTTTCAAGGGAGCGGTGGCCGCAACCAGCGGCAACTACGGCGCCGCAGTGGCCAGCCAGGCGGCGATGCGCGGCCTCGATTGCATTGTTGTGCAGGAAGTCTTCGACAGCCTCGGCATCGGCCAGCCAGAGATCGTCGAAAAGGGCCGCGCCTGCGAAGTCTACGGCGCCGAAGTGCTGCAGCTTTCGGTCGGGCCGGAGTTGTTCTATCAGTTCCTGCGCGTTCTCGAGGAAACGGGCTTTTTCAATGCCTCGCTCTACACCCCCTATGCGATTGCGGGCGTCGAGCCGCTGGGCGTCGAGATCGTGGAGCAGATGGAAGCGGCGACAGGCGCCGCCCCCGATGCCGTGATCTGCACGCATGCGGGCGGGGGCAACCTGACGGGCACCGCGCGCGGGTTGATCAAGGCAGGCGCAAGCGCTTGCGAGGTCATCGCCGCCAGTGTCGATCTGGCCGGCCTGCACATGGCAAGCGATACCGATTTCAACCGCAAGCACTTCACCACCGGCCATACGGGCTTCGGCATTCCCTTCGCCGGCTGGCCCGACCGGACCGACGTGCCCCGCAACGCCGCGCGGGCGTTGCGCTACATGGACCGCTACCTTCTCGTGAAGCAGGGCGAGGTGTTCTACGTTACCGAGGCGCTGGCCCGGCTGGAGGGGCTTGAGCGCGGGCCGGCGGGAAATATTGCGCTCGCAGCGGCCATTGCACTGGCGCAGGACATGGACGCCGATCAGACCATCGTGGTGCAGGAAACCGAGTATGCGGGCGCGGGCAAGCAGCCTTCGGCCCAGCTGAGTTTCGCGCGCGATCGCGGCATCGATATCCGCCGCGGCGATCCGGAGGATGAAGTCCCCGGCGCTTCGGTTGTCATCCCCGACCATCCCTCACGGCTCAAATTGCGCGATGTCGATTTGTCCCGCGTCCGCAAGAGCTTGATCCGCAAGGCAAGGGGGATGATGCCGAAAGGCAGCGCCCTGAACCAGGATGATATCGACTTTCTGGCCGCGGAGACCCGAAGTGGCCCACAATTTGTTAGCGACTTTCTCAAGGACATGTCCGACGGATGACGGACAACCGGAGGTGATCGCACCGTGGACGTGGCGATCGGGTGACGGATTTGTCCCGTAATGCTCCCTTCGATTCCTGCGAAAGGATCGCACCAACTAACCGTGAGATCATTCACCAACAGGCCGGTGCCGCCTGACGGGGTGCATCTTGCCTGTGCCCGAAATGGCCTGCCATCGTCGTGCTGAGAGCCACCGGATGCCGGCACCGGCATGAACGTCAAGGCGCAGCCGGCGAACCAAGCTTGCTGCCCCTTTCGCGTACGGTTGGTTGGTGCATAGTGGCGGCCGGTCAGATACCCGGATTGGAGAGTTGAGAATGCCGCAGACAGCCGAGATCAACCGCCGCATCGTTCTTGCCGAACGGCCGGCAGGATTGCCCGACGAGAACACGCTGCGCCTTGAAGAGGTGCCGGTGCCGCATGCGGGTGCGGGGCAGATGCTGCTGCGCACGATCTATCTTTCGCTCGATCCCTATATGCGCGGGCGGATGAACGACGCGAAATCCTATGCCGAGCCGGTGAAGATCGGCGAGGTGATGACGGGGCAGGTGGTGGCCGAGGTCGTCACCTCTGACCTGCCGGGCTTCGCGCCGGGTGACAAGGTTCTGGCCGGCAGCGGCTGGCAGGATTACGCGCTTTCCGACGGCAGCGGCGTGATGAAGCTGGGCAAGGCAATCGAACACCCCTCTTGGGCGCTCGGCATATTGGGGATGCCGGGTTACACCGCCTATGCCGGCCTTCTAAAGATCGGTGAGCCCAAGCCGGGCGAAACCGTGGTTGTCGCGGCGGCATCAGGGCCGGTGGGCGCCACTGTTGGCCAGATCGCGCGCCGCATGGGCTGCCGCGTTGTCGGCATCGCGGGCGGGGAGGAGAAATGTGCGCATGTGACCGGCACGCTGGGCTTTGACGCCTGTATCGATCACCGTAGCGAGGATTTCGCCAAGCGCCTTGCCGAAGCCTGCCCGAACGGGATCGATGTCTATTTCGAGAATGTCGGCGGCAAGGTGCTTTATGCCGTGCTGCCCTTGCTCAACCCCTTCGCGCGGGTGCCCGTCTGCGGCGTGGTTTCCTGGTACAACCTGCCGGGCCTGCCCGAGGGGCGCGACCATGGCCCGCAGATCATGTCCACGATCCTGAAGATGAAGGTGAAGGTGCAGGGCTTCATCATTTTCGACAGCTTTCCGGCAAGCACCTATGACGATTTTGTTCGCGACATGACCACCTTGCTGGCCGAGGGCGCCATCCAGTACAGGGAACAGATCGTCGAGGGGCTGGAGGCGGCGCCCGCCGCGCTGAACGATGTGCTGGAGGGGCGCAACTTCGGAAAGATGGTAGTCAGGGTGGAGTGAGGGTGGCTGGCAGGCCGAAGGACAGATCAACCGCCTGAATACCCTCGCTTGGCCGAGCTGTGGCATGGCGGGCATTGATCCGCTCGCTGCGGGGCTGATCGGCGTGTCCTGAATGAAGTGCCGCCAGGCCGCAGTTCGGCCATGAGCCGGATACCATGCGCCGCTGGATCGGCAAGCGCCGCACCATAACGGACAGTGATCACGCGCCGCCCGCATCCGGCAGGTCCGCCGAAGCGCCGCAGGGCGGCGATGGCGTGCTGTTCAAGACCTTGCGTTCGCCCGCGTAGAAAAGCGCCTGTGTCAACGGGACGGTTGCTGCGCGGATGGACCCAGTCAAGCTTTCCCGCGGTGACGTGTCGAATGACACTTCAGGCGATCCGCATGCATCTGCGGCTCTTGTATAGCGTGATACACATTCCCCGAGTTTAAAAGTCTAACCTGAATGCACGTTTGGGCCACACCTTGAAGCCAGAAACTTGAATGGAGATGAAAATGGTTCGCAGGCGGATCTGCCATACACTTGGCTGCCTCGTATCGGCCATCGCGCTGTCGACCTCTGCGGCGGTGGCACAGGAAGTGATGCGTATCTCGAGCTGGCTGCCGCCCAGCCACGTCAATACCGAGATCTTTCCTACCTGGATCGAATGGATTGAGGAGGCCACGGAAGGCCGGGTCACCGGGGTGGTCGAGTTCGATCTCGCATCGCCCCCGGCTCAGATCGATCTGATCACGGATGGCGGCGCCGATGCCAGCTGGATATTCCACGGGTACAATCCGGGCCGCTTCGTCACCACGCAACTGATCGAGCTGCCCGGTCTCGAAGGCGATGCGGCGGCTTCTTCCGTCGCACATCAGCGTGCATACGAAGCGTATCTGCACGAGGCCGGCGAGCACGAGGGGGTCGTCGTGGCGGCGATGATGACCCACGGGCCGGGCCAGCTTTTCCTGCGCCACGAGGTTGACGGGCTGGCCGGGCTCAGCGGGCAGAAAATCCGGATCGGCGGCGGTGTGTCCGCCAGAGTCGCTGATGCGCTTGACATGGTCGGGGTGGCACTGCCCGCGCCCGAGGTCTACGAGGCCGTTGGAAGCGGCGTGGCCGACGGCGTGATGATGCCGATCGACACCAACATGACGTTGCGCCTTTACGAGGTTGCGCCGCATACCTACAGCATGCCAGGCGGCTTCTATCGCGGTTCTTTCGCGCTGGTCTTGAGCGAGCATTTTCTGGACAGGCTCAGCCCCGAAGACCGCGAGGCCGTATTGTCGACAACCGGCGAACGGCTGGCACTGATGGCGGGCGAGGCCTGGGCGCGGCTGGATATCGAGGGTGCCGAGGTGGTGGCCGAGCGCACCACCATGCACAGCTTCTCCGATGGGGATCAGTCGCGCTTTGCCGAAATCGTCGACGGAATTGCTGCCCAGGTCACGGAAAATGTTGCTGCCATCGGCGTCGATGCCGAGGCCGCAATGGAGCTGATCCGGCAGACCATGGCAGAGCATGACCGCTGAACCGCGGCACGGTCTGGTCTCGAAGATCCTGATGCTGGCGGGTGAAAGACCCGCCAGCTTTTTCAACATGCTGAGCGCGCTTCTTCTGGTGACGATCCTGGTTCTGACGGCGGCCGATGTTTTCGGGCGCTACATCCTGAACACGCCGGTGCGCGGCAAATCGGAACTCACGCGCATTCTGATGTCGATCATGATCGCGTTGGCACTGCCCGCCACCGTGCTTCGCGGTCACAGCATCGTTGTCGATCTGCTAGATCACCTTTTCGGCCGCAGTTTGGCACTGGCGCGCGAGGTGATCGTCAACCTGATTTGCGCGGGCTCGCTGTTCACGCTGGCCTATTGGCTGCGATTCCTGGGTCTGCGCCAGCAGCGATGGGGCAATGTAACCGACTTTCTGGGAATTCCGCTCTATCCGGTAACGTTCTTCATTGCGGCCATGGTGGCGGTGGCCGGGGCGATGTTTCTCTTGCGCCTGTTGTCGACGTTCTCGCAGTGGAAACACCGCAATTAGCCCTTGAGGTTGGACGAACGATGCTCATTTCGCTGATCGGATTCGCCGCGGTCCTAATCATGGCCTTTCTGCGTGTTCCGATTGCTTTCGCCATGGGGCTGGTCGGTGCTGTCGGCTTTGCCTGGTTGAATCGCTGGAACTGGACAGCCTCGCTCTCGCCGGCGGCCGGTTCGGTGCTTGATTCGCTGCAGACCGAAACCCTTTCGGTGCTGCCGCTGTTCATTTTCATGGGCCTGATCGTAAGCCAGACCGGGCTGGCCACAGAGCTTTACAAGGCGTCGAACGCCTTTGTCGGCCATCGGCGCGGCGGGTTGGGCATGGCCACGATTCTGGCATGCGGCGGCTTCTCGGCGATCAGCGGGTCGTCGTTGGCAACGGCTGCGACGATGGCCAAGGTCGCCATGCCCGAGATGCGGCGCTTTCGCTATTCCGATGAACTGGCCGCCGCGACAATCGCCGCAGGTGGTACGTTGGGCATTCTCATCCCGCCTTCGGTGGTACTGATCATCTACGGCATTCTCACGGCGCAGAGCATAGACAAACTGTTTGTTGCCGGCGTCCTTCCTGGCCTGCTGGGTATCGCTCTTTACCTGCTTGCCGTGATGTTCATCGTCTGGCGCGCACCAGAAAAAGGCCCCGCCGGCGTGCGAACCGCGTGGCGCGGGCGCTTGTCGGCGCTGGCCCAAGTCTGGGGCATCCTGCTACTGTTCATGTGCATTTTCGGCGGAATCTACTTCGGTCTTTATACGACGACCGAGGCGGCGGGGATTGGCGCCAGCGGTGCGGTGTTGCTTGCCTTGTTGCGCGGGCGGCTGACGCTGCCGGGGCTGCGCGATGCGCTGCTGGATACGATCACCACGACCGCCGCGCTGTTCATGGTCCTTATCGGCGCCGTGATCTTTCAGCGTTTCATCGTTCGCGCGGGCCTTCCCGATGCGTTGCTGGATCTGATCGCCGCCTACAGCCTGGGACCGACCAGCGTCATTCTGGCCATGATTCTCATATACATTGTCCTTGGGACCGTCTTTGAGAGCATGTCGATGCTGCTGCTGACGGTGCCGATCTTTGCGCCGGTCATCGTCGGGCTCGATCTGTTTTCTGCTTATGGGGCGATCGGGCAGGAGATGTCACTCATCTGGTTTGGCATCTTCGTGGTCGTGGCCATCGAGATCAGCCTGATCACACCGCCCATCGGGTTGAATGTCTATGTCTTGAAAGGCGTTCTGCGAGATGTGCCTACCGCAACGATCTTTCGTGGCGTCACGCCTTTCTGGTGCGCCGATATCGTGCGGCTTCTGTTGCTGGCAATGCTGCCCCAGATAGCGCTTTACCTGCCGATGACCATCCGAACCTTCTGATGGTGCCAGCCCCGCGACGCGGGTCATGTGCGCCATCAGAGTCAGGCGCCCTTTTGAACGCTTTCCGTCGAGCCGGCGAGCCGGAAGCGCCCATCATGTTGAATGACGTTGCCGCGACTGCGCAACCGATGCAGCGCGCGGGTAACGGTGACCCGCGTCATGCCGGTCATGGCCGCGATATGTTCGTGCGTAAGCTGGGGAAGCACCGCAATGCTGCTCTCAGGAATCTGCGGTGCCATTTGAGCAAGTCTATGGAATAATTCCATGATCCTGTTTTCGGGCTCGCGCGAGAAAAGCTGCTCCAGCCGTAGCGCAAGCACCCGTTGCTTGAGGGCGGTGATGCGCATCAGCGCCATAAGGACCGGCGCCATTCCCTGTTCTTCGTCTGACCAACCGGCAGTGTCGAATTCCAGCAATTCGGTATCCTCCACCGCCACGGCCGAGGAGAAACGCGCCAGCCGGTCCAGTGCAGCTCCCTCGCCGCAGATGGTGCCCGAGCCCATGAATTCGAGGATGACCTCGGTCCCGTCCTCCCGGAATATCGAGATCTTGATCAACCCGGAATCGATCAGATAGAATTTTGTCGAACATTCACCCTGACGATAAAGCTCGTGCCCCCGGCCAATCTTGCGAGGCCGATAGAGTTGCCGTGCCTCTTGCAACGTTCGGATCAGTTCTGCCGGCGCGGCCCATGTTGTTCGACTGTCCAGTGTCATGCGTTCCTCCAGCGAGAACGCCAGCGCATTGAAGATACCATCATGTCAGCTTGAGGTTTTTTTGCAAGCTTGCGGCAAATGCCACAATCCGCGCCCGGAAGGGGTATCGCAGTATACCGAGTTGACGGCCCCGGGCCTTCTATCGTCCTGCAAACGATAGGAGTCGCCATGCAACAAGCCGAAGCCGCCCTGAACGGGGCTGCCCGCTCGCCTCGCAACGACAATCCTCTGGCTGCGACACGCGCGCTCGTTCCCTGGCTGGCCGAACAGGCCGCGCGGACTGAAACCGAAGGGCGCATTCCCGAGGATGTCGCCGGGCGGCTGATCGATGCCGGTGTGTTCGACCTGACGGTGCCCAGGCGATATGGCGGGCTCGAGTTGTCGCCGGCCGAGGCCTGGCCGGTCGTATTTGAGGTGGCGCGCGGATGTGCCTCGTCGGCCTGGCTCGTGGGGCTGATCGCGGCCAATATCCTTATGCTTGGGAAGTTCTCGGATCAGGCGCAGGCCGAGGTGTTTGACCCGCAGGCGGCGCCGGTCGTGCCGATGCTGACGGGTGGGGTTGGAAAGGACATCGAGGCGTGTGCGACAAGGGGCGGGATCGTGCTTAGCGGTCAGTGGCGCTATGCCTCGGGGGTCGACATCGCAAGCTGGGTGGGACTTCTCGTCACCTTGCCCGAAACGGCCGATCGCAAGGCGGCACCGGCCATCGTGCTTGTTCCGGCCTCTGAATTCGCCATCGACCACGATTCGTGGAACGTTCTGGGCATGCGCGGCACGGGTTCAAAAACCGTGACCCTTTCCCGGGTCTTCGTGCCGCAACACCGTTTTCTGGACTGGGCGACGCTGCAGGCGGGTGGTTGCCACCCCGATTGTTCGACTGAGGGAGCGATCTACCGGTTGCCGCTCAACGCCATCTTCGCCATGTCGGTTGCAGCGCCAACCCTCGGGGTGGCCAGTGCGGTAGTCGAAAGCTTTCGTGATGTCGTGGCGACGCGTGTCAGCGCCGGTACTGGGCAGGCACAGGTTGATGATCGCCTCTCTCATATCCGTTTGGCCAGCGCCGACGCGACCATCAGCATGTTGCGCGATACACTCGTCACCGATTCCCGGCGCCTGATGGATAGCCTTGGCACGGGCGCAATGCTCGGCATCGAGGCGCGCGCCGCCATCAGAACCCGGATCGCGCGTTCCGCAGAGCTTGCCCGCAGCGAAACCCAGGGCCTGTTCGGCGCGATTGGCGGCGCAATTCTGCCCACCGGCAGCCGGATCGAGCGGCTGTTTCGCGACCTTCACGCGATGAGTTCGCATTTCCTGTTGCAAACGGATGTCATTGGCGAGTTGCATGGCCGGCTGATGCTTGGCCTCGACATTCCCGCCGGGGCGCGTGTCTGAACCAAGGAGAAAATGGAATGCCACAAACAACCTACAGCCCTGAAACCGTTGAGTTCCGCACCGCCGACGGCCCGACGATCTTTGATCGTTTCCAGTATTCCGCCGCCGTCCGGGCCGGAAACTTCCTGTATATTGCCGGGCAGGTAGGCATTGGCGAGGATGGCTCCATACCGCCCACGGATGCCGAGCAGATCGAGAACGCCTTTCGCCGCCTAAAGTTGGTGGTCGAAGGCGCCGGTTTCGAGATGTCCAATATCATCGAACTGGTCAGCTATCATGTGGGCATTGCCAACAATCTTGCCGATTTCATGCGTATCAAGACATCCTATATCGGTGAGCCCTATCCGGCCTGGACGATTCTCGAAGTTGCGGGGCTGGCACGCAAGGAGTTGGTGATCGAAATCAAGGCGGTGGCCTGGCGCGACGAGAATGGCAGCTGATGAGGCTGCAAGTTGCCTGCAGCGAAAGGGTTCTAGTCACGGCCGCTCGTATCTGTCGTTCGGCCTTTGACGCGACCCCGGCCACCGCGATGCTCGTTGCCGATGGGCAGATCGGCTGGGTCGGCGAAATGGCAGATGCCCCCGCGGCCGACAGGCGCATCGATCTGGGCGGGTTGACGCTGCTGCCCGGTTTGACCGACGCCCACCTGCATGTTCTTGCGGTGGCACAGGCACGGCTGCAGGTTTCCGCGAATGATCCCTCGGTTCACGGGCTTGCCGACTTCGTCGACCGCCTGCGCCTGGCGGCGCGGGAACTGCCTGGCGGCGCCTGGGTGATTGGCACCGATGTCAATGAGCAGTTCTGGCCGGAGCGTCGGTTGCCCGATCGTTTCGAGCTTGATCGGGCCTTGCCAAACCGCCCCGTTGCCGTCCGGCGTTTCTGTGGCCATGTGGTTTGCCTCAACACCGCAGCCATGGACGCCTTGAGCAGCCAGATCGATCTGCGAGGGATCGGTATCGACGAGGACGAACGCGGCCTGAACGGAATCGCGCGAGAACGCGCCGCAGAGGCAGTTTTCACGCATCTCCCCAGGCCGGATGACAGCCAGATCGCCGCCGCCATCCAGGCGCTTGCATCGGAACTGGCCGCCACCGGCCTGACGGCCTTGAACGAGGCCGCAGTGGGCTTCTCCTTCGGGTTTCGGCCGGAATGGGCGATCTGGCAACGCCTCCGCGCTGGCGGCGGCCTGCCCGTTCGCATGGGTTTCATGCTCCAGGCAGATCCTGACGAGGCCGCCCACATGACCGACGGCCCTTCATCGGATCCGTGGTGGCAAATTCGAACGCTGAAGGTATTCGTCGATGGAATTATCGGCGCGCGGACCGCTGCGCTCAGCGGTGGCTTTGCCGATGGGGCCCCGCCCGGGCCACTTCTGATCTCTCCTTCATCGCTGCACGCGTTTGTTCAGGGTGCGCATCGAGGTGGCTGGCAGGTGGCGGCTCATGCGATCGGCGATCTGGCGATCGAGGCCATTGCCGACGCTTATGCGAAGTGTATCAAGACCGGTAACCCCGAAAACCTGCGTCACCGGATCGAACATCTTGGCCTCCCGGGCGAGAATGCGACAGAAAGGCTGCTTGAGGCAGGTGCGGTTGTCGTAACCCAACCGAGTTTCGTTCATCGAATGGGCGATTCCTGGCCGCAGGCGCTTGGAGCGCGCGCAACCCGGGCCTTTCCCGCCGCATCCTTGTTCCGGGCCGGCGTGCCTGTTGCCGGCAGCTCCGACGCACCAACGGGTGAGCTTTGCCCATGGGCGGGGGTTGCTGCGTTCGTGACACGCCTTTGCGCTTCGAAATCGGTTCACGCCCCGGAGGAACGGCTGACAGTTGCCGAAGCGCTTCACGCCTATACCTATGGCGGGGCATATGCGATGCAGCAAGAGAGTTGGCGTGGCAAGCTATTTCCGGGGCAAGCGGCTGATTTCGCTGCCTTCGAGTGCAACCCGCTGGACTGCACTTCAGAAAAGCTGGGCGAACTTCGAGCCGCTCTCACGGTTGTAGCAGGGCGCGCAGTGCACGACGAAGCAGCAATCTGGCCGACAACTCTTACCAACGTCGATTTCTCGTGACCTGAGCCAATTCGCTGTTCGAACTACCGTGGTCAGGGGTCTCTGCTTTGAGAGCGACACTTATCCTGGCATATCCAGTTGGTGCAGGCATCGGGATCAAAGGGTCACTTCTCGTCGGTTTCGAAAAGGAAGGCGCTGGCGAGCTGCAGGAGGGGAAGTCTCCTTTCGGAAAGATCCGACCGCGGTGACGCATCGCTTCAATTCCTTCCGAAGGGCATGTGACTAGCGATTCTTGCTGGTGGAGTCAGGCAGGGGCCGGTGCTGGTTTGCCGGCCCGCAGGGAAGGCAGGCGTGAATTCCGCGCCGCAGGGCAGGCAGTGTGCGGCTGCGGCACAAGGCAGGCGCGCGGGGGACCCGCCACGCCGACGGACGTTTTTCAGGCCTCTGCAACCGCCTCCGACACTTTCGAGGCGTATTTTCGCAAGGTCTCCACAATCTGCGGAATGTTCTCGTCTTGAACCTGGTCGCGGACCGAAACCACCGAGAGCACAAGCGCCGGCTGGCTGGCATATGAGGGGACGGGCACCGCAACTCCCCTGATGCCCTGAATCGGCACATCAGAAATGTCGGCATACCCAAGCTCTCGGGCCCGGTGGACGCGTTTTGCAAGCTCTTCGCGTGTCAGTTGAATGGTGTCGTAGACCGGTAGTTCGAACACTTCGGCAATTTCTTCGTCGTTCATGTTCATCATCAGCGCGACGCCACCTGTGCTCACCCCGAGCGGCAGCCGGCCCGCCTGATCCATGAGCCGGACGTGAATGGGGTTGCCGCCGGCCTCCTCGATAAGTGCTACCGATTCCAACCCGCTGCGATAGGCCAGAACCGAGGTGAGGCCGGTTTCGCTTGCCAGCCGCTTGAGGAGCGGTTTGCGCTGGGTGCTGAAGCGAGCAAGATAGCCCGATGCGAGCCCGAGTTCGAGCGGGAGCGGCCCAACGCGGAAACGCTTGCTTTCAGAGTCGCGCACCACCAGGCGCTCGCGGACAAGTGCCTGCAGTATCCTGCGCAGCGTCGCTTCGTTCAGGCCAGTGGCCTTGGACAGATCGACAAGGCGCTTTCCCGTTCCAGGCCCTGTTCCGAGCGGCAGGTTGCGCAGGATGCTGGCGACGCGCCCGATAAGCTGAGTTCCGTCGCGCTGTTCGTTTCTCATTCGGAGCCTCGTAGGAGTGGGGGAAAAGAGTATCGCATTCGGCGGGTCAGGCAAGCGGCGTGGCGAATCAGGCAAGGTTGCCTTTCTATAGAGCGCCACAATGTGGCGTGCATTTAAGCATATGAAGAGCCGAGGAAAAGCACATTTTCAGCACATGATTTGTAATTGTTGTTGACAACTTGCCTATGTGGCAGCAGCATCAGTCCTACTGACAGCGTTACATTGTGGCGGTTTTAATAAGGCCGGCATGGACGCCGATGTGTGATCCGATCAAAGGGGGGAGAAATGAGAACTGTCCAATTCATAAGGAGGACTCTCGGGGCCTCGGCGCTGATGGTCTTCTCGGCGGCGGGTTTGCAGGCAAGTGACATCCGGCTTCTGAGCGGGTGGGATCCTGGTCATCCGCCCAATGTGCATGTTGTCTCGCGCTTCATCGAGCGCGTTGCCGAGCGCTCCGAAGGGGCGATCAACGTCACGATGGATGGTCCCGAAGTGGTGGCGCCGTTTGAGCAGCTCGAGCCTGTTCAGGCTGGAATCTACCAGATGCTGTTCACCCACCCGGCTTATCATGCCGGCGTGACGCGCGCCGCTTTTGCGCTCGACTCCAGTTCCGACCCTGACCCTGAAAGGCGTCGCTCGGTGGGGCTGTGGGATGCGATCGACGAAGAGTACAACCGGATCGGCCTCAAGCTGATCGGCATCACCAGCACCGGCGAGGGTTCCTATCAGTTCCTGCTTCGTGACCGCCCACATGATAGTGACCAGCCATTTGCCGGCATGCGCATTCGCGGAACGCCGCCATACAGGCCGATTATCGATGATTTCGGCGGAGCGATGGTGGTCCTGTCCGGGGGCGAGATGTATTCGGCACTTGACCGCAACGTTGTTCAGGGGGCGGCTTGGCCCGTTGTCGGGGCCACGGCATCGCGTCTTCCCGAGGTTACCAACTATTACCTGCGCCCCGCTTTTGGCTCGGGCTCATATCTGATGCTCATGAACCTTGATGCCTTCAACAGACTCTCTGAAGAAGAGCAGGAAGTCCTGCTATCGGTTGCGGCCGAGTTGGAGCAAGAGACGATCTCGGTCTTTCAGGACATCAATGCTCAGGAAGTCGAGGCCATGGAGGCAGCCGGCCTGGAACGGGTGACACTGTCCGATGAAATGTCCGAAAGGATGATCCGCGTCTTTGTCGACGGTTTCCGCTCCCTGGCGGTCGAAACCAACGAGGCCGCCGCTCAGCGGATCGTGGATATCCTCAACGAAAACGACATGTGACCTTGTAGGACGCCTTTGCGGGCGTCCTGCTTTCGTCGCTGGGGCGGTCCACCCCGGGCCGCTTCTTTCCCGGCGTCAGCCCATCAACTGATGCAGCCTTTTCACCCCATGATGCGGCCCTGCCCGTCGTGCCACCTGCGTGCGACCGCCGCGAATGCGCCGATGATGTAGCACTCGGCCGCCAGATTTCGATCTTGCCTGCGGAACTCGGAGATAGACACATGATTAAACGCAAGCTGGTTTCGGCCTCGGCCGAGCTGGAGTTCCATGACAGCGGACAGGGCGAAGCGATCCTGTTTCTGCATGGGTTTCGAAAGTTCAACGCAGATCCGGCCTTTGTGGACAAGGTGAATGCCTTTGGCCGTCTGATTGCGCCGGTTCATCCCGGCTTCAACGAAGCTCAAGTGCCCCCTTGGCTGGATTCGGCCGATGATGCCGCGCATCTCTATCTTGGCTTGCTTGATGAACTGGGCATCGATCGCTTTCACTTGGCAGGCGCAGCGCTGGGTGGGTGGATCGCAGCAGAGATGGCAAGCATGGCACCCGAGCGCCTGAAAAGCCTGACCTTGTTCGCCCCGGTCGGGGTCAAGCTGGGAACACGGGATGCGCTTGATATCCCAGATCTTTACAAGTTTTCCAACGAGGAACTGATCCGCGCATATCATGCGCCTGGCAGCGATGCGGCTTTCGATCCCGATCAGATGAGCGATCACGAACTCGCCGATTTCTTCCGCAGCCGCGAGGCGGTGGCGCTCTACGCGTGGGAACCCTGGATGCACAATCCAAAGCTGCGCCACCGGCTCAAGCGTGTGGCCTGTCCTGCGCTGCTGGCGCGTGGCGAGAAAGACCAACTGGTCGCAGAGTGGTATCTGCGCGATTACGCCGCGCTTTTCCCCTCGGCCAATGTCAGCCAGATACCCGGCGCCGGGCACGACCTGCTGCAAGAGGCGCCTGCAGAGGTTGCAGCCCTTCTGACAAAGCATTGCGCGGTTGCCTGACGCGCGCAATTCACTGCCATAAATGAAACAGGATGACCCGACATGCGAGCCTGGCATTTCAGCGAAAACGCCTATCCCTACCTGCCCGATGCCTCGGATTATGAATCGATCCGCATCACCCTTCCCAATCGGCTTTACGACCCGGTCAAGGGGGCGGCACTGTTTGACCGGTTCCTCGACGAATGGCTGCTCGCTGAGGATGAAGGCTTGGAGATCATGCTGAACGAGCACCACCAGACCGCCACCTGCACCGATCCGGCCGCACCGATGGTGCTTTCGGCGCTGGCCAGATTGAGCACCCGGGCGAGGCTGTTGATCCTTGGCAACCCTGTTGCCAACCGCCGCTCGCCGGTACGCGTTGCCGAGGAAATGGCGATGGCGGATATCCTGTCAAAGGGCCGGGTCGATGTCGGCTTCGTGCGGGGCGTGCCCTACGAGGTCTTGCCCGCCAACAGCAACCCGCTGCGCATGAATGAACGCATGTGGGAGGCGGTGGATCTCATCACCCGCGCCTGGACCGAACATGACGGCCCCTTCAGCTTCGAAGGGCGGTTCTTCCATCACCGCAATGTCAATATCTGGCCGCGGCCGTGGCAGCAGCCGATGCCCCCGATCTGGGTCAGTTCGACTTCGACTGGCGGGGCCAGGCAGATCGGTGCGAAGGGGCACAAGCTGGCGACTTTCCTTACCGGCTTTGACGGCACAAGAAAGGTCTATGATGCCTATCGCGATGGCTGGCGCAAAGCTGGTCTGGGTGACGACATTCCGACCGAGCGTCTGGCCTATGCCGGGTTGGTCTATACCGCCGATAACGAGGAAGACGCGCGCCGAGGGGCCGAGAAGCTTCTGTGGTATGTGACGGCCAACAAGGTGCCCCGCCATCTGGCCAGCCCGCCGGGATATGTGCCGACGATCGCCAATGTGCAGATGATGCGTGGTGCCGAGCACCCGCTCTCGGCCTTCGCTCAGTCACCCAGTGTCGACATGGCTATAGAGAAGGGTATTCTTTTTGCCGGCACGCCTGATCAGGTGCACGCTCAGATCAGTCGACTCTATAACCATGTCGGCGGTTTCGGCGAGTTGCTGATCATGGGGCAGGCAGGCTTCCTGGAGCATGACGAGACGGCGGACGGAATCCGGTGGTTTGCTCGCGAGGTGTATCCGCGACTGCGCGAGGAATTCCCCGGCACCACTGTCTCGGGCTTCTGAAAGGGGGCCGTCATGACAGAGATCGCAAGCCGCTATGTTATGGTTGATGGTGTCCGCACCCATTACCTTGAGGCCGGGTCGGGCCCGCCACTGGTGTTGCTGCACAGTGGCGAGTTCGGCGCATCCGCCGAGTTGACATGGGAATTCAACCTGATCGCCCTGGCAAAGCATTTCCGGGTCATTGCGCCCGACTGGCTGGGCTATGGGAAAACCGACAAGATCTTTGACTTCTGCAACATGTGGAACGCGCGCATCAACCACATCACGCGTTTTCTGCAGGTGCTGTGCATTGGTCAGGCGCGCTTCATGGGCAACTCGATGGGGGCCACGCTGCTGCTGGGACATGCCGCCGAAACCAGCCCCGACTGGGATATTGAGCGCATGATCATCGTGAGCGGAGGCGGGCTTGTGCCCGAGAACGAAGCCAGGCAATTGCTCAACAGTTACGATGGCAGCCGCGAGCACATGGAGCGTATCGTGCGCGGCATATACATGCGCGCCGAACTGCATGATGATCAGGAATTCATCGAACGCCGCTATCAGTCTTCGCTGGAGCCGGGCGCCTGGGAATGTACCGCTGCGGCGCGTTTTCGTGCACCATTCACAGCGCCGCGCGGTTACGGACGTTCGTCGGGCTACGAGCAGGTCAAGGCGCCGTGCATGATCATCGCCGGCGAAAAGGACAACCTTCGCATGCCGGGCTACGCCAACGAACTGCAGGCGCAGGTTCCCGGCTCTCGACTGACCATCATGCCCGATGCCGGCCATTGCCCACAGATCGACTGCCCGGAAACCTTCAACGACATCGCGATTTCCTATCTCACCGACGCGCTGACAATTTCTTCCGGGTCACGGACTTCGGATTGAGCAGGGGCGATCATGATGCCGAAGTTGTTTGAGCCATACAGGCTGGGCGGGCTGGAGTTGCCGAACCGCATCGTGGTGGCCCCTATGTGCCAGTACAGTTCCGAGCCGAATGGCCGTGCTGGCGACTGGCACCTGATCCATTGGGGGCAGTATCTGATCGCCGGGGCAGGGCTGATGATGATCGAAGCAACCGCGGTTTCCCCCGAAGGGCGGATAACGCCCGGTTGCCTCGGTCTCTATGATGATGAAACCGAAGCCGCGTTGCGTGATACCTTGGGCAGGGCCCGGCGTTTTGCAGATTGCCCGGTCGGCATCCAGCTTGGGCATGCAGGGCGAAAGGGGTCGATGACCCCGCCATGGGGCGTGCGCGCCGCCATTGCACCCGATCAGGGCGGGTGGGGCGTCATAGGGCCATCTGACCTACCTTTCAACGACACCTCGGCGGTGCCGCGGGCGATGTCGAGCGATGATATCGAGCAGATTATCGGGCGCTTCTCCGAGGCGGCGAAGCGTGCCTTGCGCTGCGGCGTTGACTTGATCGAAGTGCACTGCGCGCATGGTTACCTGCTGAGCAGCTTCCTTTCGCCACTCGCCAACAGGCGCAGCGATGCCTATGGCGGCAGTCTGGAAAACCGAATGCGTCTTCCGCTGAGGGTGTTCGAGGCAGTGCGCGCCGTAACACCGACAGGGGCGGCGGTGGGTGTGCGGCTGAACGGTTCCGACTGGGTCGATGGGGGCATCACACAAGCCGAGGCAGAGGAGTTCGCGCGCCGGCTTGCCCGTTTGGGCTGTGACTTCATCGATGTATCCAGCGGCGGCAATGCTCCGGCCAGCTATTCGACCGGTCCAGGCTATCAGCTGGCGATGGCCGCCGGAATCCGAAACGCCTCGACACTGCCAACGATGGCTGTCGGGATGATCAAGTCCCCAACTCATGCAGAAGCCATCCTGCTTTCGGGGCAGGCCGATCTTGTCTTGCTCGCGCGCGGTTTTCTCAATGATCCACGCTGGGTCTGGCACGCCGCCGAAGCCTTGGGCGTCGATCAAGAGGTTGTCGCACCGTACCGTCTGGGTGGGCGCATAGGCTTGCGCATGGCCTGAAGCCATGAACGGCACGCCATCGGAACAACGAAACAAGAGTCATGACATGAACAAGCCAGCCCAATTCTCCTATGTGACTGCCGGCCCTTCTTCCTGGGAGCCGGTCGTGGTCGGTGCCGAGGAAATCATTGCGGAGGCCACGGCGGGACGAATGTTCATACTTGTCGATGACGAGGGCCGCGAGAACGAGGGTGACCTGGTCATTCCCGCCGATGCTGCCGATGCCCGGGCGATTACCTTCATGGCCCGCCAGGGCTGCGGCTTGATCTGTCTTGCAATCGAACCGGCAATTGCCCGTCGCCTGGGCCTCGCGCCCATGGCCAGTGACAATCAATGCACCCATCAGACGGCCTTTACCGTGTCCATCGATGCACGCGAGGGGGTCAGCACAGGGATTTCCGCAGCGGACCGCGCAAGAACGATTGCCGTTGCAATCGATGCTGGCTCTGGCCCCGGCGATATTGCTGTTCCGGGGCACATGTTTCCGCTGGTCGCACGCGCTGGAGGGCTGCTGGAAAGGCAGGGCCATACCGAAGCGGCGGTGACCGTTGCGCGACTTGCCGGGCGCGAGCCGGCAGGCGTGATCTGCGAGATCATGAACCCGGATGGCAGCATGGCCCGGATGGATGAACTTCGCACCTTCGCCCGTCTGCACGGACTGAAAATCGGAAAGATCTGCGATCTGGTCGAGCACGCGCGTCATTCGCGCGCACCTGGCGGGCAAGCGTCGTCTGGCTGGCAAACATGACGGACGCGGGCAATCTCTTCACGCGCGCCAATCTGCTGGTCGCAGTAACGGCGGTCGGGGCCATCATTGCCCTGACATTGCTGGAACTGATTGCAAGAATGCTGGGCCGCCCCCTGTCATGGGGCGCCGATATCTCGGCTTACGCGCTCTGTATCGCGCTTTGTGCCGCCATGCCCCATGTTACCCGCCAGGGCGCACAGATCGCGGTAACGCTGATCCGCGAGGTAGCGTCACCTTCCGCAGCGCGCCGGCTGAAAATCATGGTCGAACTGATGTCGGGCGCCGCCGGCTTCACGATCAGCGCATTGTGTATTCACGTCGCGTTTCGTCAGTACGGAACCGGGGTCAGCACCATTGCCATCGTGACTATGCCGAAATGGATAATCTCGTCGTTGCTGGCCTATGGCTTCGCCAGCAGCGGCCTGATGCATCTTCTCAACGCCTATGGCTCGTTTCGTGAAGGCCGGCGTGCTTCGGCATCGGGGGGGCATCGGTGATGGACCCCATGCTGATGACCATTCTGGTGATGTCGATCGGGCTTCTGGTGCTCTTTGCCCTTTCGGTGCCCATCTATGTCGCCTTCCTGATCTGCAATCTTGCCGTTGTCTTCTTGCTGATGGGGCCGGCTGGCTTTGGCATGTTCGTCAACTCCATTGGCGCGACGGCCACTTCATTTACGCTGCTTCCCTTGCCAGCCTTCATCCTGATGGGTGAAATTCTGTACCGGGGGAACGCCATCGGCACTCTCGTCAGTGCTACCGACAAGCTCATCGGCGGGTTCCGTGGGCGTCACTTCGTGCTGGGCATCTCGGTTTCAACAATTCTTGCAACGCTGTCGGGCTCGGCCATGGGAAGTGCCGCGATGCTCTCGCGTTCAGTCTATCCCGAGATGCGCGATCGCGGTTACGACCAGAACATGTCCATCGGTGTGCTGATCGGCGGCGCCTGTCTGGCCCCAATCATTCCGCCAAGCGTACTGGCGGTGCTCATCGCCATTATTGCACAGGTGTCGGTGCGCGACATGTTCCTGGCCGGAATCGTGCCCGGAATACTGATTTTCCTGTTGATCGTCTGCTATATCCTGATCCGCGTGGCGCTCCGCCCCGATATTGCGCCGGTCGATGCCGATTACCAACGCCCCTCGGCAGGCGAGTTCGTGCGCGCCATCGGCCAGCTTCTGCCATTCACCCTGGTCATTGCGGGGGTTGTGGGTTCGATAGCTTTGGGCATTGCCACCCCCAACGAATCTGCCGTGGCGGGTGTGGTGGGGGCAATGGTCGTGGCCGCGATCTTTCGCAAGCTGACCTTTCAGATGGTGTTCGACGCGCTGAAGTCCACAACGCTGACGACAACCATGGTGCTTGTCATCATGCTTTCCTCGCAGCTTTTCACCCAGTTGCTTGCCTTCAGCGGCACCAGCCGGTTCATAAGGCTTTATATCGAGTATCTGGATGTCTCTCCGGTGGTCATGCTGGTGATCATGATGGCCATTCCCTTCGTGCTGTGCATGCTGCTTGATGAAATCGCGGCCATGCTGATCCTGATACCGATCTACATGCCGATCCTGCCATTCCTTGAAATCGACCCGATCGCCTTCTGGATTCTGTTCCTGATCAACATGACCCTGGGTGCCATGACCCCGCCCGTGGGTTACGTTCTTTTCGTGATCAAGGGGGCAATACGCGACGCGCCGATGCAGCTGATCTTCTCGGCGGTTATTCCCTATGTGCTCATATTCCTGTTGGCGATGTTCATTCTGGGCAGCTTTCCGGGGCTAATGACGATACTACGCTGAGCACCGCCAGTGCCCGTGCCACCTTTGAGGAAAGCGGTATGCGCATCTATCTGTCCGAGGCGGGGGTGATTTCCCTGCAGCAGCCGGAAGTCTTTGACAGGCTCGATCTGAAGATCGATCCGATGCCCGATGACCGGCGAGCCCGAATGCTTGCCCGGCTGGGCCGGGCCGAGGGCGAAGAGCATATCCGCCTTGATCCCGCTGTCTTGCGCTTTCTTTCTCCGCTGGCGGGTGCTCCCGCCTGGGAAGAAGGCTTCGCCTTGATGCTGGCCAAGGCCGCAGGGGCTGGCTGGATCGACCAGGCAGGCGCGGTGCGGGCGCATGTCGTGCCCACTGCTCAGGCGCGTCGCATCGACGCAAACACATTCCGCGCGACGTTCAGAAACCTTGCTGCAGGCGTCAGTGCCATCACGACCGGCAGCCTTGAAGACCCTGTCGGAATGGTTGCCAGCAGCGTTGTTTCGATTTCGGCAGACCCCCCTCTTGTGGGGGTGCTCGTCAATCAGACAGCATCGGCGCTGCCTTACCTTCGCCAGCAAGAACGCTTTGCCGTCAGCGTTCTGGGGCAGGAGCACGACGAGCTGATGCGCGAAATGGCGCAAGAGCCACAGGGCAAGGCACGCTTTCGCAGCGCCGACTGGCAAGAGGCGGAATCAGGGCTGCCGATACTGCCTGCGGCACTTGCCGTTGCCGAATGCCGGCTGATCGCCGAATCCGCACTTGGCACCCATCTTCTACTGGTCGGTCTGATCGAGCGGTCGCAGCAGCGGCCTGGTCTTCCTCTGGTCTATTTCGATGGTGGTATTCTGCCTGTAACGCTCAATGCGTAGCGCCGATGATCGGCCGCACGCGGCAACAGGCCAGCAGGCTTTCGATCTGCGGTGAACTGGCGCCAATGGTTGCCCGGTCGATTCCGGCAAGCGTGGTCGCCGCCTGAACCTGCCCTGCGAATCCGGCACGGGTGCCGCCGCTGCCACCAGCCCGGGCATGTAGCGGCCCTCGGCCGCGGCGAGGCCCTGCTCGCGCAGATTGGCACCCAGTGTCGCGATTCCGGAATGGGTGGGCTCCATGTCGAGCGAAAGGCCCGTCTGTCACGCATCGAGGTGACCATATCGAAACTGGTCTCGGCGCTATCCCTCTTCGTCCCAGATCTCGACGAGTTCATCGGCACGCGCGCGCTCTTCGGGGGTCATCTCCCCGAGAATTGAAAGCATGGTCCGGGTCGAATCGCCCCCGCCCCGGGATTCGGAAAGATAGATCAGGCGCAACGCTTCCATCAGGTCCCTTTCCACGCCGCGCCCTTCCCAATAGGCGTGGCCCAGTTCGCGAATGGCGGGGCCGTAATTCGCATCGGCCGAAATACGAAACCAATGCAGGGCCTGCTCGTCGTCGTCATGGGGGCCGATCCCTTCGCGCCAATACATCCGGGCCAGGTTGAAGGCCGCCGCGCGGGGGCTGGTCTGTGCAGCTTGGGAAAAGAGTTCATAGGCGCGATCCTCATCGCGCTCGAGCCCCGCATGACCGCCCAGATACAACTCGCCCAGATCGTTCATCGATTGTGCATGGCCTTGCCCGACTGCCATCTCGAGCCAGCGCGCCGCTTCGCCGTGATCGCGCTCCGCCCCGCCGCGGCCATGGCGATAGAACCAGCCCAGCCGCCATTGAGAGCGCGCATGGCCCTCCTCGGCCGCTGGATGCCATATCCGGAAGGCTTCGTCCTGATCTCGCTCGGGCCCACCATCGCCGGCACCGCGGCCCCAGAAATACATTTCCCCCAGCCAGTAGGTCGCTTCGGCATCGCCCTGTTCAGACAGCGCGCGAAAGCCTTCGAAAGCGGCGGCATAATCCCGGTCGCGATATTGCTGCCAGACGGTATCGAAATCCTGCGCCGCAACGGGCAGGGCTAGGGTGGCAACAAGGGCGGCGACGGTTGCAAGGCGGATCATTGGCAGTCCTCGTGTCATGGCGGGGCCGGGCGGGTTTGAGCAGTGCTGAATTCCCACAGCAACGGGCCCTCAAGTGTGTTGCCATAGGCGTCATGAAAACCCGCGGCGAGTCGGAGCGAATAGGTCGCATCGGGGGCCAGCGGATGCAGCGGCAACAGGCTGACACTGCGCTGTGCGGCAAGATGAAGATAATCCACGTCCAACCGCTCGCCTGCGCCATCCAGCAACTCAAGATGCGCTTCCAGTACCTCTGGCGACAGTTCGGTATCGAAACGCAGGTTCGGGGGGATACCGAGCAGGGCCGATTCCGGGTCGGGCAGGTCCACCGAAACGGGTTCGGGGGGGCGTGTCAATGTGACAGGCACCATCTGTCGCGTTGAATGGAGCCCGGATTGGGCCGTGATCCGCAGATATGGGTGCGGCCCCGGCGCCAGTGAGCCGGCATTCAAGGCGATCGCGCTGTCTGTCTGGAGAAGTGCCAGGGGCCGCCACGGGGCCTCACCGGTGGCCGAATACTCCACATCGAAGACAACCGGGCCATCGGTGCGGACCTCCCAGCTTATCGTTCTGTCCGCTGGGCCGATCGCAACCGGCATATCGGAAACGACTCGAAGTTCCGGCGCGGCGCCGGGCGCCGTGATCCGGGCGAGTTCCTGCGCACCGTTCCGGATCAACAGCGCGGCTGCGCCTGGATGCGGCTCGATCGCGACTCGGAATTCGGGCCAGAGAAGCGGGTTATCGGGGCCCGCGCCGCCAAGGCGCATTGCCCGCAGCGGATGGATGCTGCGCGTCTCGGGCTCAAAGGCGGTGCTGCGCAGAACCCGGCCATTCGCATCGAGCAATTCGGCCCGATACTGGCCGCGATCGGCCGAGGCGCGCGCAGGGCGCGAACGCAACGGATCGACAAAGGCGCCGCCTTCGGGGGTGATCAAGCCGGTCACGATCAGCCGGTCTGCCGGTGGGCTGACGGCATCGCTGTAGGTCGGGGGCGTGGCTTGCGCCGTTCGGATCGTCAGGTCGCGCAGCCAGGCATCGCGCTGGCCAAAACCAATCTGGATGTCTCGCTGAACCTGCGAATACTCGTATTCAGACAACCATGCCGAGGCCGAGGGCTGGACTGTCGGCCACATCAGCGAGCGCAAGATGTCGGGGTCTTCGGCATTGCCTTCGGAGAAGGATTTGTTCCAGCCATAAAGGCCCGATGCATGCAACCGGAAGCCATTTATGCCCGGGTCGCGACGAAAACTTGCCGGCGGGTTCTCGCCGGGGAAATGTGGCAGGGACAGCGCATGCCCGAATTCATGCACCAGCCCCGTCGCAAGCATATCCGCGTCGAAGTGCTCGTTGTCATCGATGGCCATCACCACGGCGCGCGCGCGGTAATCAAGAAGCCCCTTGTACATGAAGCCGGTAAGGCGAAAGTTTTCGAGTTCGGTAGCGGCGATGCCCAGGGTGCCTTCGCTCAGTACCCCGGAGGGCACCACAACGACCAGGAAATCCTCGGGGCCGATGTGATCGCGCGCCATGCGCTGCAACCAGCGTATATAGGCCCCCAGGCGGATGCGCGTGCCGGCATCGTCGCCAAGTAACAGCTGCGCCAGATCGCTATCGGCCACGAAGCCGGACACATTGGCCCTCGGATCGAGCCAGGAGCTGAGCCACATTGAGAAACTGCCAATGGTAAGGCCGGTTGGCCGCGCCCTGGCAGACCGGTAGGGCAGAAACTGCGGTGCGTATTCCTCGGCCCGCCACAGGGTTTGGAGGATCATCTGGCGGTCGGCTTCGGGTATGCCGGTTTCGGCCTCTGCGAGTTCCTCGATGAAAGCCTCGAACGCCTCTCGTATCGATTCGATCGGATTCTCGCGGGCGCCGAGGGTTCCCTCGGGTTCCAGGAGCATGCGCAATCGTTGCTCCAGGGCCGTCGCCCAGGGGCCAAGCTCGGCGATAACATAGTAGAAATCCAGATCGCCTGGATCGTGATCCCATATCTCGACCGGGTGCTCCTGCCGGGTTTCGGCCTGCGGCATGGGGTGGGGGAACGGATCATGCGGGCAGGCCACCAACTCCAGCATTTCCGCCGCGTTGGGCTGCGGCATCCAGCCGAAGAAATTGACGCTATGGCGGGCATGGCGCTGGTCATCATCGTCGAAAGCGGCCTGCGGCTCCAGCCACGCCAGCCGGTTCAGCCGGGCAGGCAGCGCATGCTGCGCAACCACGCGCGGGTGATGTTCGGACATTGCCAGCTCGAACTCGAAGCGTTCGGGCTGCCAGTCGGGCGCGATGTCGTCATGCGGGGTCCAGTCCGGATACACACGGGTCAGGGCGGGCTTGTCGGTCACCAGCGCCGGGTCGCGCACAGTCTGAAAGACATGCAGGCGAAGCGGGTCGTCCTGCATATCCGAGAGTTGGTCTTCCATGTGCAGCAAGGTGGAGAACCGCCAGCCGAGATCTTCATCAAGATACTCGTCACCATCCTGCGCGCGCACACCGTCCTCGCCGCCTGCGATGTGCACCTCGTAGGTCGTGCCGGGGCGAAGGGGCGTGGCGGGGTGGAACGTGTATTCCTGCGGGTCGTCAAAAATGCCGAGGCTGGGCATCTCATGCGATGCCAGGCCGGATATGTTGCCTTGCGAGCAGGTGGCCGGCGACAATTGCGGCTGTATCTGCGCCGCCCTTTCGGCGGCATCCTCGCGCCATGCCCCGGGGTGCGGCGACTGGCGCCACCCACCGGCAACCTCGATGCGCTCGCCATCAGCGCCGACAGTAAATAGCGAGAAGGAGTCCACCAGGCTGCGGGCATCGACCGGAGCGCTGAAAGTGACCGTCACCGCCGGGTGTGCGGGGTTCACATTGGCCCGCTGCGCCGGGGGCGTGTGGTCAATGATCTGGAAGTCATCGTAAAGGCAACTGTCGGGGTCGGCCTCATAGGCCGCCGCCTCGCAGACCCAACCGCGCTGGCGGGCGGAACGGCCGGTTGGCTGCCGGTTGTCGCTGTCGAATTCCTGCACCGTGGCGGAAAAATGCATCCGGTAGGCATTGCCGGAACTGTCCACCCGGATGCGCCCGCCCTGAACCTCGGTGTAGAGATAGTCACCCGTGAAATCGTCATCCGTCGTTTCGGCAAAGCTGCGCGCGCGCATGCCCTGCGGTGTGGCATGGCCGACGACGCGATCGGCCTCGAACATGTGGTTGGCCAGTTGCGAAAAACCCGTGCCACCACCGGGATGCCCGTCGCCGGGGCCGGAAAAGCCCCGCCGCGCCACGGCGGGCGCGGAATCGGGCACGAAGGCAAACAGGTGAAAGGGCCAGTCGCGCGCATCGCTTTCCAGAAGAGCATAGAACTGCCGCCCCTGCGCAGCGCCCAGCGCCGTCTGGTCATAGACGTTCAATGTGCCCGCGCCCCGGATGGTTTCGTTCCAGCTGCCCGTAACCTGCATCTCCCAGACGACGCCGGCATGCGCCTCGAAAGGCGTTGCGCCCAGGATCATTTCGGTGACCGCTTCGGGCAGCGTATCGGTCCAGTCGGTGCTCACGATCGCTTCGATCGAGCGGAGCAGGCCCTCGGGCGAAGACAGGTCGAGGTCAAGCTGCGGCACCGGCAGGTCAGACATGTCCGGCAGCGCCTCGATCTGCTCGCGCGGGATCTCGATGGTCTGCTGAGCCGCTAACGGGCTGGCGGAAAAAATGACCGCGATCAGGATATGCTGGGCGCGCAGGGTCATGGGTTCAGGGGCGGAACGGCTCTTCCTCGACCAGGGCGGTATCGAAACTGCCCTCGACCGGCATGCAATCCGACATGTCCGCACCGTCCATCAGGCGCGCGCCCTCCATGCGGCAGATGGTGGCATGGAAGCTGCCGGTGGCATGCGCACCGTCGGGGCCCAGTTCCAGCCGGTCGAAGGAGACGCTTGCCTCGGCCCCGCCCTCGCCAGAAGTGTAGAACACCGCCGGAATGAATCCGCCCGAGGCTTCGAGCACATAGGTGACCTCGGCCGGGATCGGCCTGCCAAGCGGAGGTTGCGCGCTGGTCAGATGGACATCGAGTGCCAGCACCTGTTCGGTCAGGATATTCGGGCTGGTCGGGTCATGGCCGCTTATGGTCAGGCTGATCTGGTCCGAACCGTCTATGCGCTGGCCGGTCAATTCTTCCATGATCGCGGCCATCGGATTGTTCTCGGTGAACAACTGATCCAGCATGCCAAGTTGTTCCTGTTCCTCCTCCGACAAGACACCGGCCATGGCGCCAAACGTGTCTGCAAAGCCGGGCATGGAGATCTCGATACGCTGAAAGTTCGCGCTGGCGGCATGTTGGCCCCTGATTTCGCCGGCGATGGTGACCCATTCGCGTTCATCGTTACCAAGGCGGGCGTTCACGCGGCCGAGAACCTCCATCGTTGCCGGGCCGTCATCAGCGGTTGGGGAGGCTTCGGTTGCCGGGGCATCGTCTGCAGGCTGAGGATCATCCGCAGCGTCAAGCCGGACAGGCGGAGCAAAGGGCAACAGCACGGTTTCGAAGAGCATGGTCAGCTCGAAACAGGCATCCGACAGAGGCTGTGTCTGCTCGGTTTCGATATCGTGGGGGCACATGCTGGCACTGGCCGTGCCGGCAATGAAGGCCTCGCCTTCGCTCAGATCGAGTTCTTCAAGCTCCAGATCGACCACATCGGCATTCGCATAGACCCGTCCTGGCTCGGGCGCATCCGCCAGCCAGTCGGCGATATAAAGGATCGAGCTTTCATCATGGGGGCTTGATGGATCCAGCGGTGCGGGCGCGCTGAACTCCATCCGTATCACAGCCGCGCCCTGCATCGGATGCGCGCCAGCAGGCACCTGTGCCGGCACGCCCTCGATTGAGATCATCCCCCCATCGCCACCGAAATTTGTCCGATATCCGGCCAGGGAACGGTGCAGTCCGCCTATCGGCCCTTCAAAGACCTCGAGATCGGTCATGGTGCCGTCGATATCGACGATCATGCCACCCAAAGACTGGCGTTCCGAGGCGAGCACGGTGCTCGCTGGTGTTGCGATCACGGCCAGTATCACTGCGCAGAACCACGCATTTTGCATGTCATTCCCCCTGACGGGCCGACCGCAATCGGCAGAGGCGGGCAATCTTGCGGTGCCCCGACCCGGCTTGTCAACGGCAGAGAAATAACAGGATATCGGCAGAGCGCCCTTACAATCTTCAATCAATTCGCGGCAGTTTCCCGGGGCAAGCCTTGCAGCGAAGCTCGGAAACGACATGGCAATGCCTGAGAATCCGAACAAGCGCGCCGGGCACATCTGGAGCGCCAGGTTTAAGGCAGAATGCGTGCCATGAAGCTGCAAGGCAGAATCAGGCGGCGTGAACTGCGCGGCGGCAATGCCGGACCACGTGCCCGGCCGGGCCCGGCGGGGGTTCAGATGATTGTTTAGCTGTCCGGGGCTTGTCGCAGATAGCCCAGCACGGCGCGCCGGATGCGGCGGTGCAGGTCGTCGAAATCCTTCTGTCCCGCCGCGATGGCCGCATGCGACATGCCGTGCCCGATCGCCACCAGATCGAAGGCGGTCGCTTCGGGGTCATTGATCCCGTATCGTGCAAGCGCACCGACGACCAGCTTGGCCATGTTCTGTTTCAGTTGCGCGATTTCGGCGTCCATCGGCAGCTGATCCTCGATATGTTCAAGCGCCTTCGCCAGATTCGGATTGCGCAGGTGATGGCGCAGCGTGGCCGAGATCAGGGCGTCCACCTCCTGCTCCAGCCCCTGGCCGGCCGACTGCCTTTCGGCAGTGACCATGTCGTCATGCATCTCGTGGCGCATCTGCCGGATCAGCTCGGCGAGGATCGCCTCTTTCGTCGGATAGTATTGATAGAGCGAGCCGATTGACACGCCGGCCAGCTCGGCGACCAGATTCGTCGTCAGCGACTCGCCGCCACCCCGCTCCAGAATGCGAGCCGCCGCCTGCAGGATCGCCTCGCAAGTGGCGCGCGACCGGCTCTGGCGCGGTGTCTTTCTGGGGTGAATCGGAACCGTGGACGAAGTCATGGGATGCGAGTGGCCTAATGCAAGCCTTTGCTCACATTATGACGCCTGACAAATTTTCGCAAGCTCAAGGCAAGGCGGCAGGACATGAGACAGCGTTTCGATTTCAATTCGCGCAAGGTACTGCTGACAGGCGCAACGCGCGGCATCGGCCGGGCATTGGTGGACCGGCTGGCGGCCAGGGGGGCGCTTGTTCTGGCCACCGGGCGCGACCCTTCCGCGGTGGCGCTGTTGGTGCGCGATACGCCCGCGGTTCTTGACGGGATGGCCGCCGATCTGGGCGAAATCGGCGCCGCGCAGTCGATCGCGGACTGGGTGAAGGTCCGTCACCCCGACACCAGTGTCGTGATCAACAACGCCGCGATCATGAACCGTGGTGCCCTGACCGGCGCAGGCCAGGATCATCTGGAAGCGATCTCGACGGAAATCGCTGTCAATCTGCGTGCCCCGCTGGCGCTGTCGGTCGCACTTCTGCCTGTCCTGCATCGGCATTCCGGCGCGGCCATCGTCAATGTCACCTCCGGGCTGGCCATTGCGCCGCGCCCCGATGCGGCGGTCTATTGCGCGACCAAGGCGGGCCTGCGCAGCTTCACAAGGGCGCTGCGCGACCAGTGCCGTCGCGCCTTGTATCCGATCCAGGTGACCGAAGTGGTGATGACACTTGTCGATACAGGCCTCACCGCGCCGGTGGCGATCCGAAAATACCCGCCCGAGCGTGCCGCTGCCGATCTGGTTCGCGGGGTCGAGGCGGGGTTGGAGGAAGTCTGGGTGGAAAAGGCGAAGCACTTGCGCCTTGTCCATCGGCTTTCGCCGAAGCTTGCCTATCGCATTATGCGCGCGCGCTGAGGAAGGGCCAGCCAGATGCAAGATGACCGATTCATGTTCCTGCGTGCCTTTTTCCGCAACCCGCGCCAGATTTCCGCCATTGCCCCATCGTCGCAAAATCTGGCTGAGGCGATGGTCAGCCAGATTCCCCTCGATGCGCGCCGCGTGATCGAGTTGGGCGCAGGCACCGGCGTCTTCACGCGAGCTATCCTTGACAGCGGCATCGACCCTTGCGCACTCGACGTGATCGAGATGGATGAGGGGTTTTCTGCCCTTCTCAGGCAGCGGCATCAGCGGCTTCGTGTCCATCGTCGCAGGGCCGAGGAGATCGCCGGCATCGGCCTTGCCCCGGCCGATGCCATGGTTTCCGGCCTGCCATTGCTGAGCATGAGCGAGCGCAGCCAGGGCGCCATCCTTGAAGGTGCCTTCAGCCTTCTGGTGCCGTCTGCGCCCTTCATCCAGTTCACCTACGGGCCTTCCGTGCCCTTGCGCGCGCGCCTGCTGCGTGAACTGGGCCTGACGTCCACGCGGACCACGCGCATCTGGCGCAACTGGCCGCCCGCCACGGTCCATGTCCTGCGCCGGTCGCGTTTGAGTGTCGCACCGTGCCGACAAGCGCCGGCATCTGATGACAGGGTCCGCGTCGCTCGGTGATCAGCCCGTCCAATTCTTCCCAAAGGCCGCCGGAACGCTGGTCAGGCAGAACGCTGGCGCTCGGCACCGCCGCCGGCGCCATACGCATCGAATACAGATGTGCTGACATCAGATGGCGAGCCCGGTTGCGGGCTTCGCTTTCGGCGCGGTACGGTTTCTGGCGGGGTTTGCTTTGAACAAAGCGTTTGCGTCAGATCTGTCACGCTGGCGTCATATGTCACCGCCAGCCAACCAACCGGCTATGCACTCGGCAACCAACTGCGGGTTCTCTGCCGGCAGCATGTGGCCGGCGTTCTCGACCACTCGGAAGTCGGCATTCGTGCGGTGCGCCATGTCCTGTTGGTCGGCGCAGCGTATGACCGCATCCTCCCGAGCGGCGATCACCAGCTTGGGCCCGTCATAACGAGCCAATGCCTCACCGCGATCAGGCCGGGTTGCACAGGCGCGCTGGTGGGCGGCATATCGATCAGCGCCATAGGCTTCCACTTCGCGCTGGCGCTCGGCCATCAGGTCAGGGCGCCTCAGCGCATCTGCGTGAAAGGTCAGCGCTGTCGCGCCGGCGGCCAGTTCGGCGTAGTCTCCGGCTTCGGCGCGTGCGGCCAGTTCGAGCCTTCGCGCCGCCATTTCCGGGCTGTCAGGGCTGGCACTGCTGTTGATCAGCGCGATGCCCGTCACACGATGGCCGGCCAATGCAAGGATCGCAAGCGCGACATACCCCCCGAAAGAGTGCCCGGCGATCACGAATCGCTTTGGCAGGTCATCCAGCAAGACCTGCGCGATGCGATCGACGTCGGGCAAGGCGGGCAGATCGGGAGCATGCACAGGCAGACCCGCCGGCAAATGCACTTTCACGCCTTCGAAAGCGCGGCCGGTGTTGTTGATACCGTGCAGAAAGACGATTTCGTTCATGATCCGGCCTCGTTGCCACTCGATGCGTCAAGCTTGCGCAAGACGCCCTCGCACCAGAGAAGCTCTTCGGAGTAAAGCCGGACCCTGCGTTGCATCAGCACATCGCGGCAGAATTGCCAACTGCCCGGATCATTGACTTCGTCAGGAAAGGTTCCGTGCAAATCCCGCAGCCTGTCGTGAAAGAAGTCTATCTCCTGTTCCAGCCATGCGATGCGGGCAAGAACCACTTCCCGGCGCTCGGTGCGGCTGCACGCCCAGAGCGAATACATCTTGACCAGAAAGTCGTCGCGCAGAAGCGGCTCTTCGGTCGGCTGCCCGATCCAGCGACGCAGCGCAAGGGCGGCAAGCTCGTTCGGTTGGTAGATCCGCTTGTTCGGCTTGCCCTCCTGCACGACCTCTTGGGATGAAAGGAGCCCCTTTGCTTCCATCTCGCCCAGTAGGGGATAGACTTGGCTGATATTGACCGGCCTGAATTTCTCGAGGGCGCGAACAACGTCATAGCCCGAACAGGGTTCGCGCATCAGCACACCGAGAATATTGTAGCACAGCTTGTTCAGCTTCAACTCTGCGAGTTGACGATCCTCGGGTGTGCGGGCTGCATCGGACTTCGCTCTGGGCAAGGTTTTCATGCCTCCTTCTTGTTCAACATGGCACGGTCGCGCCGTACCGTTCTGAGCGTTGCATAGACCACAAGAACTGCCATGCCGGCAATGAGAACCGCCGAAATCGGTCGCTGGATGAAGACGGTGTAATCGCCATCCGCGATTACAAGCGCCCGGCGGAAGCTTGTTTCGATGATCGGGGCCAGCACGACGGCCAGGACAAAACCGACAATGGAATAATCCAGCTTGCGAAATGCCAGGGCCAGCATCGATATACCCAGGGCAAGCCAGAGGTCGAAGAATTCGGCCCGAAAGGTGAAAATTCCCAAAATCGAGAGCATTATCACAAAGGGAACCAACACCACATTGGGTGTAACCAGAAGCCGGACAAAGCCGGTATTCAATGTCCTTGCCACAAAGAACATGCCGATCGTGGTTACAACGAAACCCAGAAAGATCGCGTTCAGGAATTCGGGGTTGTTGCGGGCAAGCAAGGGGCCAGGCTGCAATCCGTGGATGATGAAAGCTCCCGAAATGATGGCAATCGCTGCCGAGCCGGGAATGCCCAGCGTAAGGAAGGGCAGCAAAGCCCCCCCGACAGTTGCGTTGTTTGCGGCATCAGGAGCGACAATCCCATCGGGGCTGCCCTTGCCGAAGAGTTCGGGGGTCTTCGACAGTTTGCGCGCGGCAGAATAGGCCAGCCAACCCGACACCGTCGAGCCGACTCCGGGCAGGATGCCGACAGCCACGCCGATCCCCGAACCGGTTATCGCGGCCTTGCCCGAATCGCGCATCTCGCGCCAGGTCAGGGTGATTCGCAGGTTCTCCGACGGCACACGATGGCCCGCGCACATGTTCCCGGCCATCATGAAATAGGCCTCGGAAAGGGCGAAGAGCCCCACCACCAGGGCAATCAGGCTGAGACCGTCGAACAGTTGCGGGATTCCGAAGTCAAGCCGCGGCATACCGCTGATGATGTCCAGCCCGACCAGCCCCACCAGCAGGCCCAGCACGATCGAAATCAGCGCCTTGAGCGGGTCTGCGGCTTCGAAGCTGGTAACCGCCACCAGGCCCAGCAACCCGAGCAGGAAGAATTCGGAATCGCCCAGCGTCAGCGCGAAACGCGACAATGGTTGCGAAAAGAGGATCAGCATCGCCGCCCCGACCAGGCCGCCGAAAACCGAGGCATAGAGCGAATACCCAAGCGCCTTGCCGGGCGAGTTGTTTCGCGCCATTGGCCGGCCGTCTTGCAGGATCGGCGCGGCCATGACCGTCCCGGGAATGCCCAGCGTGATTGCCGAGATCGAGCCGGCATACTCCGCGGCCTGATAGGCTGCGAGCAACATCAGGATCGCGTTGACCGGCGACATCGAATAGGAAAGCGGCAGCAGCAGGGTGATCGCGATGGTCAGCCCCAGCCCCGGCATCGCGCCGAAAAACAGCCCTACCAGAAGTCCGAGCGCAATGCTCAACAGGCCCGTTCCCAGCACCCACAGGTCTATCTGCGCAAGAAGATCCATGATGCGCCCCGATCAGAAACGGACATAGAGAACATGGGTGAAGAACAGCCAGGCCAGCCCCATGAAGCCCGCCGAGCCAAGGGCGGACCAGAGCGCGAAGCGCCAGTTCAACCCTCCGTCGCGCCCATAAAACAGCAACAGCCCGAACATCAGCCCGAATCCGAAAAGGTAGAACCGGCCGAAGGTCTGCCAAAGCAGCAAGAAGGCGGCCATGGCCATGATCGTTACCGCGATCTTGCCTGCGCCAGGCAGGCCGGCCTTTACGCTTGTGCCCAGCGCCAAGGTGCGCAGCCCCGCCAGTCCCGACAGCCCGACAAGCGCCCAGCCTAAAGCCACGGGAAAGGCAGCTGGCCCGATATCACCGCCGAAACCTGGCGGCAGGTCGCGGCTGACGAATACCGTGACCAGGCCGGCGGAGAGCAGCAGGGCAAGAAAGATGAGATCGACCATTCTCGCAGACATCGCTGTGTCCTCGCTTGAAGGCTGCATTCAGCTGCCCCGCCCGGTGCCTTCCGGGCGGGGCGGCGCGTTTTCGGTCAGTCGGCGATCAGGCCCAGCCGAACCAGCATCGCCCGGTTGAGCGTCGAGGTTTCGGCGACGATTTCGCCGAATTCCTCGGCGCCGGCAAAAACGATCGGAAACTGCGCGTTGTTCAGGAAGTTGACGATATCGTCCTCCTGCATCGCCGCTTCCAGCGCCGCCTCCAGCACCGCGATGCGCTCCGGCGGCGTGCCTGCCGGCGCGAAGAAACCGGCAAAGAAATCCGCGACGGCGGGTATGCCCAGCTCGGTGGTGGTGGGGATGTCGGCGTAATCGGGGTGCGGTGGCTTGATGCTGGTCATGAATAGGATCGGCCGCACATCGCCCCCGCGGTGCATGTTCGGCATCTGCATGGTGCCCATCAGTTGCCCTCCGCTAAGCGCCGCGGCCGAGTTGGCGTCGCCCTCGAATGGGACATGGCGTATCTCGACTTCAAGCGCTTCGGCCAGTTCCTCGGTCACCAGGTGGGTGCCGCTGCCTGTCCCGCCGGTGGTAGCATAGGTAAAGCTGCGCGGGTTGGCGCGTACGAATTCGAGCCATTGCTCGAAATTCTCGATCGGCGAGTCGCGATGCACGTTCAGCGCCGCCGGAACCTCGATGACCTTGGCAATGGGTGCCAGATCCTCGATCGAGAAAGTGGTGCGCCCATAATGCGGCTGGATGGTGACGGGCGAGCTGGTGGTATAGGCGAAGGTATAGCCGTCGGGCTCTGCCCTTGTCAGCGCGGTCATGCCGATGGTGCCGCCCCCGCCGGGCCGGTTGACGACAACGACCTGCTGGCCGTTCGGAAGATGCCCGGACATCAGCCGGGCGATCAGCCGGCCCATGACATCGGCCCCGCTCCCAGCCTCATAGGTCACGATCAACTCGATCGGGCGCTCGGGAAAGTTGTCGGCCATTGCCAGCGCGGGCAGGGCCGCAAGCCCGGCCGCGGCCAGCAGTTTCTGCAGGGGCGTTTTCATCTGGATTCCCTCCTTTGGATGATGTCGGTCATGGTTGGCAATACAAGGGTTCAGCGCAGGCGCCGGCTTCGATCCGCCCTTGCGCCCAGCGCGGTCCAAGCCGGTTGCGCTTGCCGCGCCGTGGCCACCACGTTGCGCAGCAGTTCTGGCGATGTCGGTGCTCAGGCGTGACCTTGCTTCCCGGACCGGGCGCGCGTGCAAGGGCCCTGCGGCCGGTTGCGTGTTCATGTCTCTCTCCCCGCCGAAGATCCAATGGTGAATCTACGACTCCATTTTCAGGGTGATAAGGCGGGGAAACCTATATGTCAATTATTGATATAGCAATTCTTTTCATATATGTGTTGTTCGCATTGATTCTCGGCGGGGTGTCTGCAGCGTAAAGTGATCATGATTTGACCATTATGCGCAGGTATCAGGATATCTTCGTGGGGAGTGCTCCGAAACATTGTTATGTCACTAATTGGCATAATAAATCTCGAATGGCGTGACGCGCCGGAAAGGCATGGGGATGGAAAGCGAGGATCTGCCGGATTTCGTCAAGACCGGGACCGGACCGGTAACCGTATTCCTGCTGCACGGAGGATATGGCGGAAAGGACTATTGGGAGCCGGTCATCGCCCGGCTGGTGGCAGCCGGCATTCGGGTCGTGGCCTGGGACGCACCGGGTTACGGGCTGTCGGCGTTGCCCGAGGGTTTCACGCTTGATCTGGCCGCCGAGGCCTGCGTTCGGCTGATCGTGCGAATGGGCAGCGCCTGCAACATCGTGCTGGGGCATTCCATGGGCGGGCTGATCGCGCCCAGGGTTCACCAGATGCGCCCCGATCTGGTTCAGGGCGTGGTGCTGTCTGCCACCGTCGCTTCTTTCGGGCATCTGGACTCGGCGACCCAGGAAGAGTTCATTGCCGAGCGCGTCGCGCCCCTGGACAGGGGGATGAAGCTGTCAGAGGCCGCCTCGAAGCTGGTGCGGTCGATGATGGGGCCAGACGCACAGGGCGCGGACATCGAAACCGTCATCCGGGTCGTGGCCCAGACGCCGACGCCCACTTTCCGCGCCGCGATCCGGGCCATCGTCAAGTACAACGCCGACGCCGCCCTGGCGGCGCTGGACAAGCCCACGCTGGTCATCGCCGGCAGCGTCGATCCGATCGGCCGACCGGAAGACATGCGCGCCCTTGCCGAGCACCTGCCGCAGGCCCGCTATGTCTGCATCGAAGGCGCCGGGCATTACGCATGGGCGGAAAAACCCCAGGAATTCGACCACCACCTGATCGGCTTCGTCCGGTCCGTCTGCGCGCGTTGAAGACCGTCACCGCGCCCGCCAAAGGAGCAGGAACATGCAAGAACTTGTCAGAACGGTCAGATTTACCGTCTCTCCAGACCCCGAGAACCCGTTTCTCAAGGGGCCTTTCCAGCCGAATTTTCGCGAATACACCGCCGATACCGGGTCACTGAAGGTCGAAGGCGAAATTCCGCGCGACCTGCACGGGATCTATATTCGCAACACCCATAACCAGGTGCATGAGGCAATTGGCGTCTACCACCCCTTCGACGGTGACGCGATGCTGCACGCCGTCCATTTCGAGGACGGCAAGGCCACCTATCGCAACCGCTTCGTCGAGACCACGGGCTTTCTGGCCGAACAGGCAGCCGGGCGCTCGCTCTGGCCCGGGATACTGGCCCCGCAGGGCTTCACCCGGCGGGGCTGGGGCGCGATGGGGGCCATGAAAGACAATGCCGGGACCGATGTGCATGTCCATGCCGGCAAGGTGATCGCGGCCATGTCGCAAGGCAGCGAGCCGTGGCGCCTGGACCCCGTCACGCTGGAGAACCTCGGCCCCGATGCTGTCTGGGCAGAGAAGGTCATGCCCATCGGCGTGACCGCCCATTTCAAGGTGGACATCTTCACCGGCGAGATGATGTTCTTCAACTTCTCTGAACAATTTCCCTACATGTCCTACGGGGTTGTCGGGCCCGAAAACCAGTTGCTGCACTATGTGCCGATCGAATTGCCCGCGCCGCGCTGGCCGCATGATCTGGGCGTGACGCAGAACTACTCCATCCTGCACGACCTGCCGTTCTATTTCGACACCGGCGCATTGGCGCATGGGCAACGCAAGCTGACCTTTCATCGCGATCAGCCCGCCCGCTTCGGGGTGATCCCGCGCCACGGCACAAACGATCAGATCCGCTGGTTCGAGGGCACGCCCTGCTACATCCTGCATCTGTCGAACTGCTACGAAGAGGGCGATGAGATCATCATGGACGGTTGCATCTCGGTCGATCCCAGCATGCCGCCGGTGGGCGGGAACGAAGATGTCTATGAGCGCATCCTGAACCATCTCGACAAGCACCGCACCCGTACCCGGCTGCATCGCTGGCGCTTCAACCTGCGGACTGGTCAGACGAAGGAGGAGTTCCTCGATGACGAGGTCACCGAATTTCCCTTCTTCGCCAATGCCGTTTGCGGCTATGCCTATCGCTACAGCTACGGCACGCTGTTCAAGCCGGGCGACTGGCTGTTCACCGGGATCAAGAAGTACGACCTGCTGAACGACACCCAGACCCGCTATGAATATGGGCCGGGCCGTTACGGCAGCGAGCCCCATGTGGCCCTGCGTCCGGGCGCGACGGCAGAGGATGACGGCTATATCATCACGCTCGTAACCGACATGATCGCCGACCGCTCCGAGTGCCTTATCCTGGACGCGGCCGATATTGAGGCGGGGCCCGTTGCCCGGATCACCCTGCCCGAACGGATCTCGGTTGGCACCCATGCCTGTTGGGTCGAAGGCCACCGCATCAACGGCGAGGCACCCGCGACCAGCATGGCCCCGGTGCCCTTGAGCGCCTGATCGACAGGCCGAATACGCCTGGATCGGCCCGCGCTGTCCTGGCCCATATACGGTTTCAGGATGATCAGATCGAAAGGCACGGGCGGCGGCCCCAGGGTGGGCGCGAAAGTGCCCGCCAGGGGGCGGGCCGGCGCTGCCTGTGCCTGCGGCACGGGGCGGGAAAAAGCACTGAACTTTCCGAAGTGATCACCCGGACGCCCCGGGTTTCGGTCGCATTTGCCAAATCGCTGGCAAGGCGGTGGTCAAGCGGACGTTCCCTGCGCTGAACAAGTGGAACCCGAATTTTCAGGATGAACGTCTGCGCATCAGGTGGGGCCGGCTCATTCGTCCATGCCGCGCACATCCGGCGGTCCGAAGACGCTGGTGCCTGTTGATTGCGCGCGGTCCCGGCTCGGTGGTGTGCCGAAGCGCCGCCGATAGGCACGCGAAAAGGCCTCGAGCGAACCGAAGCCGACCGCGATGGCGATCTCGGTCAGCGCGAGTTCGGTTTGCTGGACCAGTTGATGGGCGCGGGCGAACTGCCGTTCCCGCCAGACCGCGCCGATGCTCTTGCCGAGGCTGGCGGCAAAACGACGTTGCAACTGGCGTGAGGAAACGCCCAGATCCCTGGTCAGCGCTGCGATGTCGCGAGGCTCGCTGAGTCGTTCGGCAATCAGCGCCAGCGCGCGGCCTACAAGCGGATCGGCGATCCGCGCAGGTGACGGTGGCTCTGCGGGGCCCAGTTTACCTGGCGAGACAAGGAGATGCCGCGCGACCTCTTCTGAGGTCGCTTGCCCGGCATGAAGGCGGATCAGTTCGAGCATCAGGTCGATCGTTGCCGTGGCGCCCGCCGAGCTTGCAAATCGACCGTCAATCACCATGCGGCGTGGCTCGGCCAGTGTTTGCGGAAATCGCTCGCGGAATCCCTCGACATTGTACCAGTGAACCGCCACCCGCCGCCCGTCCAGCAGGCCGGCCGCGGCCAGAACCTCGCTTCCGGTCTCGATCCCACCGAGTATCGCCCCGGTTCGGGCCATGCGCCGCAACCAGGCCCTGAGCCTTGCATCCGCCGCGGCCCGGTGCGTGTCGAAACTGGCCAGAACAAGCACTGTCTCGGCCACATCTTCGGGGCCCAGCGGCGCGTCCACTGCCAATGCCGCTCCGGCGCTGGTGGTGACCGCCAGGCCATCGACCGAAAAGCTGCGCCATGTGAAGAGCGGGCGCCCGGCCAGCCAGTTGGCGATGAACAGCGGTTCGCTCACCAGCGGCAGGGCCAGATTCGAGAACCCCGGGCAGAGAACCAGGGCAAGCCGGTGCGGGGCGGCTTCGGTCATGGGCAGCCAGTCCAAATGCGACATGATGGCGTCCCTTCCGATCAAATTTGGCGCGGATGATCAAATAATGCCGCTAGTTTGCCTGCACACCTCGCCAAAGTCACCAAAAAACATGCATCTGTGATTTCGAGATTTCCCGACGCCCCGTCGCGCGTGATCAAGCCGCACTCGTTGCGGCCGGTAGGCTTCTTGTCAGCCAAACCGGAATCGCCGAGGACGCCATGACCGAACACAAGCCGACCTGGGATTACAACAATCCCGTCACGGGCGAGACAATGCCATCGCCGTTCTTCTTCGACCCCGGCATTTTCGCCGAGGAACGCGAGCGCATCTTCATGCGTTGCTGGCACCTTGTCGGCCATGTCAACGAATTCGCCGAACCGGGAAGCTTTGTCGTGCAGGACATCTTCGAGCAGAGCGTCATCGTCCTGGCCGGGCAGGACGGCACGATCAGCGCCATGCACAATGCCTGCCGTCACCGGGGCAACCGGCTTTTGAACCAACGGCGCGGCAAGATTGGCGCGGTGTTGCGCTGCCCGTATCACTCCTGGTGCTACAATCTTGACGGTGCACTCCGCGCCGCCCCGCGCGCCGAGAACCTGCCCGGCTTCGACCGCGCCGAGATGGGCCTGAAGCCCGTGCGGCTTGAGATCTTCGCGAGCTGGGTCTTTGTCACCCTCGATGACGCCGCGCCGCCGCTGGCCGAAATCGCCGCCGGCGCCGAAGACGAAATGCGCCGTTTCCAGCCCGACCTCGACAATGTCGAACTGGTCGAGGAAACCGATGTCATCGTCGAGGCCAACTGGAAGGTCATCCAGGAGAACTCGATCGAGGGTTATCACTTCGACCTGTCGGGCCCCGTCCACAAGGAACTCGCGGCACTGATCGACTTCTCGGGCTACCGGCTGACGCCGCATGGCCAGTGGTGGACCTATATCGGCCCGCCGACCGCCGGTGCGACGCAGGCCTATGGCGTGAAGCTGGAAGGCGCCACCTGGCAGACCGACTGGTTCTTCAACATCGGGATCTTCCCCAACACGACCTTCTACAGCTTCCCTTACACCGACATGATCGGCACCTTCATCATGATCCCGCTCGGGCCCGAGAAGTCGCTGCTGCGCTTCGGTTACTACGCGCCCAAGGGCCGGCCGGTGCCCGAGGTGACGAAGGCCGCGATCGAATGGATGAACACCCAGCTCGGCCCCGAGGATATCGAGTTGAATGTGAGCAACCAGAAGGGGCTGCATTCGCGCGGTTTCTATTCGGGGCGCTACCTGATCGACGCCGACCGCCCGCATGAAAGCGAGCATCTGGTGCACCATTTCCACAAGCTCTGCTATCAGGCGATCAGCGAGTGATGGCACAGGGCTGGGACCATGTAATCGTCGGTGGCGGTTCGGCGGGCTGCGTGCTGGCCGCGCGGCTGTCGGAAGATCCCGAGCGGCGGGTTCTGCTGCTGGAAGCCGGACCACCGGATCGGTCGATCTGGCTGAAGATGCCCGCGGGCATGGCGAAGGTTGTCTGGGGCGCGCGATATTCCTGGGCCTTCAGCTCCGAACCCGAGCCGCACCTGCACGGGCGCATCCTGGGCCACCCGCGCGGGCGCGTGCTGGGCGGCTCGTCCTCGATCAACGGCATGGTCTGGCTGCGCGGCCATCCACGCGACTTCGACCTCTGGGCGCAGCGGGGCGCGCGCGGCTGGAGCCATGCCGATGTGCTGCCCTATTTTCAGCGCGCCGAGGCCGCGCCGGCACAAGGCGAGGGGCGGGGCACCCAGGGACCGATCCGCCCGACCCGCCCTGATCTGACCTCGCCCCTCGCCCATGCCTTCGTCGCCGCCGGGCTGGAGGCGGGACATCCGTTTGTGCAGGATTTCAACGGGCCGAACCCCGAGGGCTTTGGCGCCTTTGAACGCTCGACCCAGGGCGGGCGGCGCGCCAGCACCGCGCGTGCCTACCTAACAGAAGAGGTTCGCGGTCGGCCCAATCTGACAATCCGCACCGGCGCACAGGTGCTTGGCCTGGTGCTGGAGGGTGCGCACGCATCGGGTGTGCGCTACCTTCTAAACGGCGCGGAGCATGTCGCCCGGGCCGAGGACGGGGTGATCCTCGCCGCCGGCGCCTTTGGCTCGCCGCAGCTTTTGCAACTTTCTGGCATCGGGCCGGCAAAGGTGCTGGAAGCGGCTGGCGTGCCGGTATGTCACGACCTGCCGGGCGTGGGCGAGAACCTCAACGACCACCCCGACCTGACCCTGCAATGGGCCTGCAAGCAGCCGGTGACACTCTATCCTGCGACCCGCCCGCCGCGCAGCTGGCTCGCTGGCGCCGAATGGTTCCTGCGCGGGACCGGGCCCGCCGCCACCAATCATTTCGAGGCTGGCGCCATTGTCCGCAGCCGCGCGGGCGTCGAGCATCCGGACCTGCAATTCACCTTCATGCCGCTCGCCGTGGTCCCCGGCACGGCCAAGATCCGGCGCGAGCATGCCTTCCAGGTCCATATCGACCTGATGCGCCCGAAAAGCCGCGGCCATGTCCGCCTGCGCACGGCCGACCCGCTGGCGCCGCCGGCGATCACCTTCAACTACCTCGCCGACCCGCAGGACCGCGCCGACCTGCGCAGCGCGGTCCATATGCTGCGCGAGGTGATCGCCCAGCCCGCGCTTGCCGGTTTCGCCGGCGCCGAGCTGTTCCCCGGCCCGGGCATTGCCGATGACGACGCGCTTGACGGCTGGATCGCCCGCACGCTTGAAACCTGCTACCACCCGGTCGGCACCTGCCGCATGGGCGATGCGGCCGACGCGGGCGCGGTGGTGGACCCCGAATGCCGGGTTCGCGGGATCGAGGGGTTGCGCGTCGTCGATGCCAGCATCATGCCCTCGATCGTCAGCGCCAATACAAACGCCGCCACGATCATGATCGCCGAACGCGCCGCCGACCTCATTCGCGGTCGCGTCACCCTGCCCGCCGCCGAAACGCCCGCCATGGAGGCACACCCGACATGAAGGACCAGGACACATCCATCGATATGACCGAGGCCCGCCGCGACCTTGCCGCCGCTTTTCGCTGGTTTGCACGGCTGAACATGCACGAAAGCGTCGCCAACCATTTCAGCCTTGCGATCAGCGACGATGGCAAACGCTTTCTGATGAACCCGCGCGGGCGGCATTTCGCGCGCATCCGGGCCTCCGAGCTGATCCTTTGCGATGCCGACGACCCTGCCATGATGGAGCGCCCCGACGCACCCGACCCGACCGCCTGGCACATCCACGGCCGCATCCACGCAAACAACCCGAACGCGCGCTGCGTCCTGCACCTGCACCCGCGATACGCCACCGCTCTCTCGGCGCTGGCCGACAGCCGGATGCCGCCCATCGACCAGAACACGATGCGCTTCTGGAACCGGCTGGTGATCGACGAGGGGTTCGAGGGGATGGGCCTGTCGGATGCCGAGGGCGACCGGCTCGCGGGGTTATTGCAAGGCGGCAAGGTGCTGCTCATGGGCAATCACGGCGTCCTCGTCGCCGCGGCCAATGTCGCCCTCGCGCTTGACGAGATGTATTACTTCGAACGCGCCTGCGAAACGCTGATGCTTGCCTATGCCACCGGCCGGCCGTTGCGCATCGCCCCCGATCATGTCGCCGAAATCACCGCCCGCCAATGGGCCGAATACCCGCGTCTGGCCCTCGACCACCTGGCCGAGGTGCGCGCCATTCTCGACGTCGAAGAACCGGAATACCGCGACTGAGCCCTGCGCCATCAAACCACTGAAGTGCCGACAAAGGAGAGAACCATGACCAAGCGCTCCGGCCTCTGCGCCATCGCCCTCGCCACGCTGACCGCCACCGCGGCCAGCGCATCCGACCCCGAAAGCTGCGCGACGGTGCGCTTCGCCGAAATCGGCTGGACCGACATTCAGGCGACGACCGCGTTGACTTCGCTCGTTCTCGAAGGGCTGGGCTATCAGCCCGAGACGCTGCTTTTGTCGATTCCCATCACCTATGCCTCGATGCAGCGGGGCGATGTCGATGTCTTCCTCGGCGACTGGCAGCCCAGCTTGGCCGCCGACCGCCAACCTTATCTCGATGACGGCTCGATCGAGGTTCTGGGCATCAATCTGGAGGGGGCGAAATACACGCTCGCCGTAACCACCCCGCTTGCCGAAGAGGGATTGACCGACTTCGCCGATATCGCGCGCTTCCACGAGGCGCTCGAAGGGCGCATCTACGGGATCGAGCCGGGCAATGACGGCAACCGGATCATCCTTGAACTGATCGAGACCGACCAGTTCGGCATCGGCGTTTTCGAACTGGTCGAATCCTCGGAACAGGGGATGCTGGCGCAGGTCGAACGGCTGGTCCGGCGCCACCAGGGCGCACTCTTTCTTGCCTGGGCACCGCATCCGATGAACGAGCGCTTTGATATCACCTATCTTTCGGGCGGCGACGACTGGTTCGGCTCGGATTATGGCGGCGCGACGGTGCATACCAATGCCCGCGCCGGCCTCGCCGAAGCCTGCCCCAATCTTGGCCGTTTCCTGTCAGGGCTGCGCTTCACGCTGGAACTTGAAAACGCGATCATGCTCCGGATTCTCGACGACGGCCTTGCGCCCGATGAGGCGGCGCGCGAATGGCTCCTGGCCAATCCCGAAATCCTCGATGACTGGCTGGGCGGTATCGAAACCCTCGACGGGCAGGACGGTCGCGCTGCCGTTCACGCGCATCTGGGATTGTAGGCCCGCAGCCGGCTTCAACGACGTGAGCAGTCCTCTGCGGCTCAGCCAGTTTTGCCGAGTGCTCATGCGCCAGCGAGCGGCTGTGCCCAAACTGAACCAGGTTCGCCGCTTCGAATGGACACGCTGAAAGCGATGAATGTCGGTTTCGGCCAAAACCTCCGGCGCGTGGTCAAAGCGACACAGCAGCGCGTGAAAATCGTCGAGGGGCCCCTGGCGCCATGAGCTTACGCGGCGCAACGAGCGGCGTGGCATGGCGGGTGCGCGAAGCTCAAGGGCATGAATGTTCCTTGATCCATGACTTGGGCTGATCGCCGAGGATGGCGCGTAACGTGGCGGCGATGCCGTCGACCGGGTTCGCGCCATGCAACTCGCAGTTGGTCACCGTTGATGCGGGTACGGCCCGGTTTACGGCGCCTTTCGCCTGGCGCCTATCGGCTTTGCGCTCGACTCCTTCCCGAAGAGTCAACAAGATGCATGGAAAGGATTCCTGCTCCCCATTGAAATAAAGAGTTCCTGGTTCCGAGTTTGCGAGGTCTTCCCATGAATGCGCCTGTTGGCGAACCGCCGGTTCGTTCGGTCTGGGCGTTCTTCGCCCTGACTTTCGGAATCGCCTGGGGGCTGGCGGGGCTGTTTCTGGCCTTTCCGGGGCCGATCGAGGGACTGTTCGGCGAAGTCAGGGCCAGCCATCCGCTGTTCATCCTGGCGGTTTATGCGCCCGCCATCGCGGCCTTCATCCTGGTCTTGTGGTATGGCGGCGTGGCGGGGCTGCGGCGCTTTCTGTCGCGCCTGCTTCTGTGGCGGGCGCCGCTGGCATGGTATCTGCTGCTGATCGTGGGATTGCCCGCCATGTCCTATCTTGGCGCGGCGATCGCGGGAACGCTCACGCGCGAGGCGCTGGCGCAGCCGCCCATCGGCCAGCTTCTGGGTCTTGTCGCCTTCATGCTGATCCTCGGCCCGGTCGAGGAATTCGGCTGGCGCGGCTATGCCACGCCGCTGCTGCAGCGCCGAATGGCGCCGTTCTGGGCGGGGCTGGTGGTGGGGGTGTTATGGGCGCTCTGGCACGTGCCGGCCTTCTACCTTGGCGGCACCCCGCAAAGCGCCTTTGCCCTGGTGCCCTTCGTGGTCGGTGTCATAGCGGTCAGCGTGATCCTCACGGGCTTCTTCAACGCTGCGGGCGGCTCGATCCTGGTGGCGGTGCTGTTTCATTGGCAGCTCAACATGCCGATCTGGCCCGATGGGCAGCCCTGGGACATGTATCTTTTCGTGCCGCTGGCGGCGCTCGTCGTCTGGATCAACCGCAGTGCGATGTTCAGCCACGCCGGGTCGGCGACCGAGGTCATGCCGGCGACATCCGGGAGGATGCCTTGAAAGCCTTCACTGCCATTGCATTTGCACCTGCGCTCGCTTTTCCGGATCTGGCCGGGCACCGCTTTCACGAGGTTCTCGACGACATGCGCGCCGCTCATGGCTTGCCCGGCGCAGCGCTCGCCCGGGCCGGGGCCGGCGGCACGGTGCACCCGGCCCGGCAAATCCGTGCGTTCGGATGCGTGTCTTGCGGCAAGGCATACAAGGCCCGCGCGTGACCGAATCGACACAGCAGTTTCTGTCGGCATGCGTATGGAGCATTTCGTGAAGATACTTGTCGTCGTCTTGCTCATGGTGCTGATCGGGGCGGCGATGGCCGTGGTTGCTGTCAGCCCCGGACGCCCGCGCCCCGTCCTGGACGCCGCCGGGCAGCGCATACCCGGCAGCATTTCGGAACGGGCGTTTATTGAGCTGGGCGGGGTCCGGCAGGGCATGATCATCCAGAGCGCCGATCCGTCGAACCCGGTGATACTGTTCCTGCATGGCGGGCCAGGCATGCCGGAGTTCTTCCTCAACGGCACGCATCCGACGGGTCTGGAACAGGATTTCACCGTTGTCTGGTGGGATCAGCGCGGCGCCGGGCTGTCATTCACCCCGGGCATTCCGCCCGACAGCATGACGCTGGGCCAGTTGATCGACGACACCATAGCCATTGCCGATTACCTGCGGGCGCGGTTCGGGCAGGAGCGGATCATCCTGCTTGGACATTCCTGGGGCAGCTTCCTGGGCATCCAGGTCGCCGCCCGCGCGCCCGACCGTTTGCTGGCCTATGTCGGCATGGGGCAGGTCGCGTATCAATTGCGCTCCGAGACTCTCGCCCATGCGGCGTTGCTGGCAGCCTATCGTGAACGGGGGGACGGCGCCATGGTCAGCAGGCTCGAGGCCGCGCCGGTTTCCATGGAGCATGGTCTCTCAGACGCCTGGATGCGCCTGCGCGATACGGCGATGCACCGGCTGGGCGTCGGGACCACGCGAGACATGCGCTCGGTGATCACCGGTGTCTTCCTGCCTGTGTGGCGCGAGCGTGCATACACGATCCGCGAGAAGATCGCGGTGTGGCGGGGCCTTGCCTGGTCGCGGCGATTCCTGTGGGACGAATTCCTGAACACAAACCTGGCCGAGCAAGTGACGCGGCTGGAGATTCCGGTCCATTTCCTGATCGGCCGGCACGACCTGACGGCAAACCCCGAGCTTTCCCGGGGGCTCTTCGACCGGATCGAGGCACCGGTGAAGGGCTTCTACACCTTCGACAATTCCGCCCACAGTCCGCTCTTCGAGGAACCCGGGCGCGCGCGACAGATCCTGCGCGAGGACGTGCTGACCGGGCGGGCCGACCTCGCCGATCCGGCCCCCTGACGACAAGTGAACCGACACGCCGCATCAGGACCTCGGCTTTGGCGCCCAGAATGCGGACAGGACCATCACAACACCCGCCGCCGCCGTGGCGAGGCCCAGCCACAGGCTCAGCCCCGGCAGGACAGAATGGAGGATCAGATATTCCTGCGCGGCGGCCCAAAGGACGAGGGCGATCACCGCGCCCCCGCCGATGGCGAGCATCCCCCGCCACAGTCCTGGCCGTAGCAGGCGCCGCCGCCCGCGCTTCACGGCGATTGCAAGCCGCAGCGCCTGGGCCCCGGCACTGAGCGCCAGTGCGATCGTCGCGGCAAGGCCCAGCGTCCAGACCTGTGCCACCCGCGCCATGCCCACCGGCGCCACGCCGAGCTTGCCCGACCACTCGCCCAGCACCGTGGCGAAGAGCGGCCAGGCGCGCTGGCTGTTGGCCAGCATGATGATCGCATCGCCCGTCTCGGGCACCAGATGGAAATGCGACATCCAGCCATATCCCTGACCGCCATGCCAGACCGCGTGGCGGCCATCCGAGAGGGTTTCGGTGAAATGGCCAAGGCCGTAGCCGTCGGTGACGACCCCATACACCCCGCCCACGGCAACCTGCGCCTGGTGCATCCGCGCAACCGATGCGTCGGTCAGCACGGTGCGCGCGCCGCCATGGGAGGCATCCATCCCGGCGCGGACAAACGCCGCGATACCGTCGATATCGGCCAGTAAACCGCCCGGCGCGCGCGCGGCATAGACATGCAGGGCGATGCGTTGTTCCTGCAGCCCATGGCCAACGGGCATCTGCGCGGCAAGCGCAGGGGACCAGGCAAAGCTGGCACTCCCGGCGTCCAGAGGCTCGAGCACCGCCTCGGCCATGAAATCGCTGAAGGGTTGGCCTGTGACATCCTCGATGAGAATTTCAAGGACGTTGTAGCCGATATTGGAATAGAAAAAGCCCGCGCCCGGCTCACCGATCACCGCGAAATCGCCGCGCATGCTGTCACGCAGGGTGGGGACGGGGCCATCGGGCGGGTAGCGCGCGGTGAAATCGCCGATGCCCAGCCCCGCGCTGCTGCTGAGCAATTGCCGGATTGTCATCGGCGGGGTGCCCTCGGGCGGCGCCCATGAGGTGACGTGATCCCACGCCACATCGTCGAGCGCCACATCGCCGCGCTCGACCAGGTGCATCACGCCCCAGGCGGTGACGGGTTTCGAAATCGATTCCACCCGGAAGACCCGGTCGCGAGTCATGGGCTGGCCGGCCTGCGCATCGGCCATCCCGAACGACCCCGCCCAGACTTCCCGCCCGCCGCGCAGGACGATCACGTTGAGCCCCTCAACCCCGTGGCGCGCCATCAGCGAAGGGATGCGCGCCTCCAGCACCGCGCCCAGCGGCTCGGCCCGCAGTGGCAATGCCGAGAGCATCAGCGCGAGGGGCACGCACAGGGCCAGAACCGCGCTGCGGGCTGTCTTGTGCCATCCCTGTAAGGTTTGACCTGCGAACATCTTCTCTCTCGCATTGAGCCTGCATTCGGAACATGTCGAGCGCCAGGATAACTAACATGCGAACAGGAATCCGGAATTGACCCTGGTCAAGAGCGGAAATCCCTCGGCAGGATTCCCGCTCAGTGATCGGCGCGTCCGTGTCACCGATGCCGACCCGGCGAGCGCCGAACGGATAGCTGCGGCCTTTCACGATCAGCAAGCTCGTGGTTTTCACCCTCGGAACGGCGATGAAAGACCCGCTGACGCACGCTTTCGGACCGGCAGCGTGGCCAAGTGACGATTGGCCAGATGCGATGACGACGAACATGCCATGTTCCGGTAAACTCGCAGCGGTTCATCAAGCCCTTGGCGCCGCTGGCGTGAGCGTGGGCGAGCAAGGGCGAGAACCTCGCGCGGGTATCAGCGCCTTCACGGAGGCCGGCATGGCCGACTACAAATTGAATTTGCTCCGCAGGGCGGGCGTTGCTGCCCCGCTCGTCTATGTCGGCGCGGTGATCCTGGGCGGGGCAGGCCAGCCCGGCTACAGCCACATGGCCGAGCCGATCAGCGCACTAACTGCGACCGGCGGGTTCTGGCTCAACGCATTGTTCGGGCTCTACAATCTGCTCCTGCTCGCGTTTTCCGCTTTCGTCGTTGCGCGCCCGGGCGGGGGCAATGCCGGCTTTCGCGTCACCGGCTGGCTGATGGCGCTGCTTGGGTTTGTCGGGCTCGCGCTATTGGCCTTCCCGATGGACCTGCCGGGCGCTCCGGCCACGACACCCGGCGCGATCCATATCGGGCTCGCCGCCCTCGCCTCGATCGCCAGCATGGGTGCCATAACCGCCGGCGCCCTGGGCTGGCGGCAGGCGGGGGCGAGGAACGCGGCGATGATCTCGTGGGTTGCGCTCGGCTTTGTCATTGTCACGGGCGGGCTGGCTGCGTTCGCGGCTGCGGCGGGCTGGCCGGTGGTCGGGTTGCTGGAGCGTCTGACCATAGGCGGGTTTCTTGCATGGGTGCTGTGGAGCGCCTTTGCCTGGCAAGGGCAGGCATCAAGCGATCAGAATCGCGATGTATTTTGAGCCCGGCGCGGGCTGCCATGAGCCTGCACGCAGGCAACACCGCTTGCAGGCGGTGCGCGCCTGACCATACGCACACGATCCGCTGGCGATCCTGCTGACATTTCACTCTGCCTGTCAGGGGCTTTCGGCAAGACTGGTCAGAAGAAACGCGCGCATTTCGGCAGACGCCAGTGCGCCCGTCGTGTGCCCCTTTTCCAGCACCGCGATTCGGTCTGCAGTGTAGCATCGGCGCTGACGTTCGAATTCGATGAAGGCGTCATGGCGCATGAGCAGAGCGTGCAGATTGGGCCGAGTGCGTGCGGCAAAGGAGCGTTCGAAATTCAGCACGCGGCGCAGGTCGTCAGGATTGCGCAGTCCTGCCGGGCCGACGAGGCGCCGGAAGGCGGAGCTGATGAATACCTCATCCAGCGCCGCGCCTGCCATGATCGGTGCATAGGCATCGGCGCTGTCGAAATGCGCGCGGTGAAGGTTGGTCACCCAACCGCCCAGGCTCGCACCGCAGAGCGCGATGCGCGGACAGCCCTGGACGCGGAGCCTCTGGATCAGGCCCTCGGAGAGCAGAACCGAGGTCGCGAGCATGGTGGCGAAGTTCTGCAACCGGGCGATGCGATCGAGATACAGGCCCACCGACTGGTGGAACGGCGCGCGCAGAACGATGAGGTTGGCATCGAAGGCCTCACGGTGTTTCAGAATGATGCGGTTGAAGGTGTTCTTTGCCAGTGGGCCAAAGTCGAAGGGGTGTTCCTGGTTGCCGTGATGATAGATCAAGGTGGGTCGATCCGGCCCCACCCATTTCGCGACCAGATATGCGGGGTCGAGATCCTCAGCCGGTCCCGTCGCGCGAACCTCATGGAGACCCTCGCCGCCCAGTCCGATCCCTTCCAGCCGGATCGCCGAGAGCAGATCATGAAAATCCGGGCAGTCTGTGTCGTCGCGAAAGAACTTGCGCCTTCCGGTCAAGGCCCAAGACACTGAAACTGAAAGATGATCGAGCGCGGAATGGATGTTCATCTGGGACTGCCGATGCTGCAAGGATGAAGGTAACGACGATTTTTCCCGTAGTATCATCTAGAGCGGCTCAGCCTTTCTCTGAATCGAAAGGGGATTCCCATTTTGTGTTTGT
>JAFIEG010000089.1 GCA_020832665.1 Pararhodobacter sp.
CCCCCCCCCCCGGGGGGGCCCCCCCCCCCGGGGGGGGGGGGGGGGGGGGGGCCCGCCCCCCCCCCCCGATCCCCACGCGGGTTGACAAGCGCGCTTGCACGCGCCGTGCATATCGCCTTTGATGGACCGGCCGAAACGCCTGAACGGGAGCCATCATGCTGACATTCGATCATCTCGCCATCGCCGCCGAATCGCTCGACGAGGGCACCGCGGCGATCGAACAGGCGCTCGGCGTGAGGCTGGCGCCGGGCGGAGAGCACGCCGCCATGGGCACGCATAACCGGCTGTTGTCGCTGGGGCCGGGCGAGTATCTCGAGGTCATCGCCATAAACCCCGCCGCCCCGGCACCGGGGCGGGCGCGCTGGTTCGGGCTCGACGACTTTTCCGGCGCAACGCGCCCGCAATGCTGGATCGCGCGCAGCGACGACATGCCGGCGGCGCTCGCCGCGGCACCGCAGGGCACGGGGATTCCGATCCATTTCACCCGCGGGGCCTATGAATGGGAAATGGCCGTGCCCGACAGCGGCATCCTGCCCTTCGACGGGCTGTTCCCGGCACTGATCGGCTGGCACAGCCAGGCGCATCCGGCCGATGCCCTGCCCGATGCAGGCGTGCGCCTCAATCGGCTGGTCATCACCCATCCCGATGCCGCCGCCCTGCGTGCGGCGCTCGATGCGCTGATCCATGATCCGCGCATCGCCGTCACCACCGGGGCCGAACCGGCGCTGGCGGTCGAACTGCAAACCCCGAACGGCCCGCGGCTGCTGGCATGATCCGGCCGGCGCGCCCGGATGACGCCCCCGGCATAGCCGCGATCTGGAACCCGATCATCCGCGACAGCACCATCACCTTCAACCCGGTCGAGAAACCCGAGCCCGAGATTGCGGCGCTGGTATCCGCCCGGCAAGACGAGGGTCACGCCTTTCTGGTCGCCGAGGATGCCGGCAAGGTGCTGGGATTCGCCAGTTATTTCCAGTTTCGCCCGGGCCCGGGCTATGCCCGCTGCATGGAGCACAGCCTGTATCTGGCGCCCGCCGCGCGCGGCAAGGGGCTAGGTAGAACACTGATGGCGGCGCTGGAAGAACACGCAAGGGCGCGCTTGATGCGCATGCTGATCGGGGCGATGACGGCCACGAACACCGCCAGCCTGGCCTTTCACAAGCGGCTGGGCTTTGCCGAAGTGGCGCACATCCCCGATGCCGGCTGGAAGTTCGGACGCCATCACGACCTGGTGCTGATGCAGAAACTTCTGTGAATGGCGCATGGGCATGCCAACAGGCTTGCGCTAATGTAGTCTCATGTCGCTCTGGATACGGATATCGGCCGCGCTCGCGGCATTGCGCGCGGGCGAGCCGCTAAGCGCCGTCTTCGACCATCTGCGCGTCGCGCCCGAACGCACGGTCGCCTTCACCATCGGCGTGATCGCGCTGGGGGCGAAACTGGCCAAGGCCGACGGGCAGGTGACGCGCAGCGAAGTGGCCATGTTCCGCGCCGTCTTCACCATTTCGCCCGGCGAAGAGGCCCATGCCGCGCGCGTCTTCAACCTGGCGCGGCAGGATGTGGCGGGCTTCGATGCCTATGCGCGCAAGATCGCCGCCATGTTTCCGCCCGCCGATCCGGTGCTGCGCGATCTGGTCGAGGGGCTGTTCCACATCGCCATGGCCGATGGCGTGCTGCACCCGGCAGAAGAGGCCTATCTCAAGAAAGTGTCCGAAATCTTCGGCCTGTCGGAAACCTGCTTTCGCGCTCTGAAGGCACGTTTCGTGCCCGATTCCATGCTCGACCCCTGCGAATTGCTGGAACTGCCCGCCGGCGCCGGCCTCGACGAGGCGCGCGCCGCCTGGCGGCGGATGGTGCGCGAATCGCACCCCGACGCGCTGCGTGCGCGCGGCGTACCCGAAGAGGCGGTGCAACTGGCCGAGGCGCGGCTGAAGGCTCTCAACAACGCCTGGGAGGAGTTGCAGGCGCGGCACGCGGCCTGAAAGGGTGTCGGGGGGCGCTGCCCCCGTCCTTGCTGCGCAAGGACTCCCCCGGAGTATTTTGTTGGCAAGATGAAGGGAGGCGGGCCCTGGAGGCAAATCAGGCCCTGGGGTTGCCGCCCGCCGGGCGCGTCGCCACCGGCAGGCTGGCCGACAGCCCGCCATCGGCGGCAATTACCTGCCCGTTGATGTAGGAAGCCGCATCCGAAGCCAGAAATGCCACCAGCTCGGCAATCTCTTCCGCCTCGCCACCCCGGCGCAGCGGGTTGAGCTGGCCGATCCGGTCTTCGCGCCCGCGCGCGCGGGCGTCGGCGTAAAGCGGCGCTGTCATACCGGTTTCGATCAGCCCGGGCGCCACCGCATTCACCCGAATGCCTTGCCCTGCCAGCGCGCAGGACACGTTCTGCACCAGGCTGGCCACGCCGGCTTTTGACGCCGAATAGGGAATGCCCCCCGCCCCGGCGCGCAGCCCCGCCACCGAAGCCGTGCAGATGATCGAACCGCCCGCACCCAAATGCGCCAGCGCGGCGCGAATCGCCAGCCAGGGGCCTATCAGGTTGATGCGCAGGATCTCGGCGAAATCGGCCGCACCCACCGTCAGATCGGGGTTCAGCGGCCCCGAGATGCCGGCATTGGCGTGCAGGATATCAATCCGCCCGAAATGCGTGATCGCAGCGCTGATGATAGCCTCGGCGCCTGCTTCGGTGGCGCAGTCAAGCGTCAGCGCCTCGGCCCGGCCACCGGCGGCGCGTATCGCCGCCAGCGTTTCATCCGGCGCGCGCAGATCAGCCAGCACCAGCGATGCCCCGCGCGCCGCCATCAGCCGCGCCGTGGCCTGGCCGATGCCGCCCGCCGCGCCGGTCACCACCGCCACGCGTCCGGAAAGCGAGAGGCGCTCGGCGCGCGCGTTCATTCCGATGCCTGCTGTGGCAGCGCACGCGCGGTGATCATCGGTTCCCAGCCGGGATGGTTGGGACCCTTGCGCTTGCGGATTTCCATCCGCGCCAGCTGGTCACGATGCACCTCGTCGGGCCCGTCGGCCAGCCTGAGCACCCGGCCCATCGCATAGGCCATTGCCGTGCCGAAATCATTGCCGGTGCCGCCACCGCCAAAGACCTGGATCGCCCAGTCGCTGACCTTGCACAGCATGTTCGGCACCGCGATCTTGATCATGGCGATCTCGCTGCGCGCCTCCTTGTTGCCCACCGTATCCATCTTGTGCGCGGCATGGAGCGTCAGCAGGCGGCACTGGTCGATCATGATGCGCGCCTCGGCGATGCGCTCGCGGGTGACGCCCTGATCGGCCACCGGCTTGCCGAAGGCCACGCGCTGCAAGGCGCGGTCGATCATCGCTTCAAGCATGCGCTCGGCCTGCCCGATCGAGCGCATGCAATGATGGATGCGCCCCGGCCCCAGCCGCCCCTGGGCGATCTCGAAGCCGCGCCCCTCGCCCAGCAGCATGTTCGATACCGGCACCCGCACATTCTCGAACTTCACTTCGGATGCGCGGTCGGGCACGCCATACCAGCCAAAAACCGGCAGCGAACGCAACACGGTGATGCCAGGTGCGTCCATCGGCACCAGGATCATCGATTGCTGTTTGTGCCTGTCGGGGTTCGACGGGTCGGTCTTGCCCATGAAGATGCAGATCTTGCAGGCGGGGTTCGAGGCTCCGGTGGTGTACCATTTATGCGCGTTGATCACATACTCGTCGCCCTCGCGCCGGATCTCGGCCTCGATATTGGTGGCGTCCGACGAAGCCACGGCGGGCTCGGTCATGGCAAAGCAGGAACGGATCTCGCCGGCCAGCAGTGGTTCCAGCCAGCGCTTCTTGTCCTCGTCGGAGCCGTAGCGCTCGATCACCTCCATGTTGCCGGTATCGGGCGCGTTGCAGTTGAACACCTCGGGCGCCAGAAATGAGCGGCCCATGATCTCGCACAGATGGCCGTACTCCAGGTTCGTCAGCCCGGCGCCGCGCTCGGATTCGGGCAGGAACAGGTTCCACAGCCCCGCCTCGCGTGCCTTGGGTTTCAACTCGTCGATGACGGGAAAGACGGAAAAGGGCCCCAGCTCCTCGGCCTCGCGAAAGAATCGCGCCTCATTGGGGTAGATATACTCGTCCATGAACGCCTTGAGCCGGGTTTCCAGCTCGATCACGCGCGGCGACTTGTCGGGAATCATGATATCCTCCTGTGATTGCCTTCAGCGTAGCGCCAACAAGGGCATCTGACAAGTTCGTCTGACGATTTTCCTTGACCTGCCACAGCACGCCCGGCATCCTGCACCGGCAACCGGTGGAGAGACGGCGATGGCGGAAGCTGAACTCAGCGCATGGATGGTGGACAACGTGCCCGGCTTTCGTGGCCCGGTCAGCCTGCACAGGCTCTCGGGCGGGCAGTCGAACCCGACTTGGCGGGTCGATGCCGCCAGCGGACAGTATGTGTTGCGCCAGAAACCCGTCGGCAATGTGCTGCCCTCGGCGCATCAGGTCGACCGCGAGTATCGCGTCATGAAGGCGCTGGCAGATACCGATGTGCAGGTACCGAAGGTGCATGCGCTGTGCACCGACCCATCGGTGATGGGCTCAATGTTCTTCGTGATGGAATACCTTGAAGGCCGCACCCTGTTCGACCCGCGCCTGCCGGACATGACCGCCGAAGAGCGCGCCGCCATCTTCGACGGCATGAACAAGGCCATCGCCGCCATCTCCACGGTCGATCCGGCAGCGGTGGGTCTGGGTGATTACGGCCGCCAGGGCGGCTATGTCGAGCGTCAGGTGGGCCGCTGGACCAAGCAGTATCGCGCCAGCGAAACGCATGCCATCCCGGCGATGGATGCGCTAATCGACTGGCTGCCGCGCAACCTGCCCCAGCGCCCCGAGGAAGTGCGGCTGGCGCATGGCGATTTCCGGCTCGACAATCTGATCCTGCACCCCAGCGAGCCGCGCGTGTTGGCGGTGGTGGATTGGGAGCTTTCCACGCTGGGCTGCCCCTTTGCCGATTTCGCCTATAATGTGATGGTCTGGCGGATCAAGCCCGGAGTGTTTCGCGGCCTCGGCGGGGTCGATCTGGCCGGCACCGGCATCCCCACCGAGGATGAATATATCAACCTCTGGTGCCAGAGAACCGGGCGCGAAAGGCCCGATGACTTCGACTTTTACGTCATACTGGGCCTTTTCCGGCTGGCCGCCATCATCCAGGGCATCGCCCGGCGCGCGCTCGACGGCACCGCCGCCGATCCGCGCGCGGCCGAGATGGGCCGCATGGCCGGGCCGCTGGCCGAAATCGCCTGGGAGATGGTGCCGAAGCGATGAGCCGGCCCGCCTCGCGCCCCGCCCCCCAGCCCGTCAGGCCGGGCCACGCCGCCACAAGCCCCGCCATGCTGATCCGCGATATCCTGCACGGTCTTTCCGATGGCCGCTATGTGCCCGGCCAGCGGCTGGTCGAGCCCGACCTCATGCAGCATTACGGGGTCGGCCGCTCGAGCGTGCGCGAGGCGCTGGGACGGCTCGCCGCCGGCGGTGTGGTCGAACAGGCGCCTCATCGCGGGGCGCGCATCCGCCGCCTGAGCCGGCGCGAAAGCCGCGATCTCCTGCGCGTCGCGGAATGCCTGCTCGGCCTTGCCGCGCGCGAGGCCGCCGAAGCCGTCGCCGCCGGGGCCGACCCTGCCCCCCTTTCCAGCGCCGCCGCCGATTTGCGGGGGCCACCGCCGGAAGGCGTGGCGCGCGCGCGCGCGCGCTACTACCGCGCCCTCGTCGCGCTGGGCGGCAACAGCGAGTTGCAGCGCCAGTTGCCGGCGCTTCAGATCCACCTGGTTCGTGCCCAGCTGCGCGCCCTGCGTGGCCATGACGGCGCCGACGGCTCGCACGGCGCCATCATCGCTTCCATCGCCCGCGCCGATCCCGATGCCGCCGAGGCCAGCGCCCGCGCCCATGTCTCGCGGCTGATTGCCAGCCTGCCGGGCCTGCCCGACAGCGCCTTCGCGCCCGCTCGCGATGCGAAAGCTGTTTGACCACCTCGGGCGGCTTGGGGCGGCACGGGCAGGAACCTGTCCTCGTTTGCACGAACCACGAGGGCGGCGTTTACCCCGCCATCCCCGTTCCGCATATGCCGCAGGCAAGCGGCGCAGCCCCGTCATGGTGAGAGGCACAACCGGAAACGGCATGATACCGGCCCCGGATGATTTGATCGGCTGCGGTGATTGTGCCGAGAATTCGCCAGCACCGCGCCAACCGTGGGCGGCATGAGATTGTCTGGCGGCTATGCCCGCCCGTGCGCCAGCGTGGGCAGCGCCGACGACACTTAGACAGGGCTGGGGCCGGCCATGTCGGCCCCGCGTCAAGGCGCAGGAGCGCCCCGGCGCCGCCCTGGTGGCGTTCGCGCCGGTTCAGAACAGCAGCCAGACAAGTCCCAGCGTTATTGGCGGTGCCGCTACCAGTATCCCGGTGCGGATGATGTCGGAAGCCACGAAGGGCAGCACCCCGCGATAGGTTTCCAGCATCGTCACCCCGCGCGCCATCGAGTTGATGATGAACAGATTCATCCCCACAGGTGGCGTTATCAGCCCCACCTCGACCACGATCAGCACGATCACCCCGAACCACAGCGCGGTTTCCTCGGGCGTCATGCCGAAATCCAGCCGCATGATGATCGGAAAGAAGATCGGTATGGTGAGCAGGATCATCGACAGCGAATCCATCACGCAACCGAAAAGCAGATAGATCAGCAGGATGACCAGCAACACCATATAGGGCGAGGTGCTCAGCCCCTCGACCCATTCGGCGGCAAAGAAGGGCAGCCGGGTGAAGCCCAGAAAGGCGTTGAACACCGTCGCGCCGAGCACGATGAAGAAGATCATGCCGGTCGCCACCGCCGTCGAGCGGAAGCAGTCGATCAGCGCCGCCCAGCCCAGCTTGCCGCGCAGCGCCGCCACCAGCCCGGTGCCGGCGGCACCGACAGCGGCGCCCTCGGTGGGGGTGAAGATGCCCTGGTTCATGCCGCCGATCATGACCACGAAGATGATCACCACCGGAAAGATCTCGCCCAGCGCCTTGATGCGCTCCATGTACGGCAAGGGCGGATTGCGCACCCCGTCCTTGGGGTTGATGCGCACCATCACCGCGATGGTCAGCATGTAGCCCAGTGCCGCCAGCAGGCCGGGAACCATGGCGGCCACGAAGAGCTTGGCGATGTTCTGCTCGGCCAGGATGGCGTAGATCACCAGCACGATCGAGGGCGGGATGAGAATGCCCAGCGTGCCGCCCGCAGCCAGCGAGCCGGTGGCCAGCGCGCCCGAATAGCCATGCTTGCGCATCTCGGGCAGTGCCACCCGCCCCATGGTCGCCGCCGTGGCCAGCGACGAGCCGCAAATCGCACCGAAACCGGCCGAGGCCCCGACCCCGGCCATCGCCACGCCGCCGCGCAACTGGCCCAGCCAGGCACCGGCGGCGCGAAACAGCGCCTCGCTCAAGCCCCCCTTCATGGCGAAGGCGCCCATCAGCAGAAACAGCGGCACCACCGAGAGCGAGTAGCTCGAAAAGGTCTCGACGGTGACATGCTTGAGCTGGTTCATCACCGGCCCCCAGCGCCCGCGCACCATGTAAAGCCCCACGATGCCCGCCACCAGCATGGCCAGACCGATCGGCACCCGCAGGAAGATCATCACCAGCAGCAGACCGAAGAAGATGGTGGCGATCTCCAGCCCGCTGCGACCGATGAACAGGCTGCGCGCATTGCTGATCAGCGTGCCCAGATAGCTGTCGAGCAGCCACCACAGCACGGCCGGCACCAGCACCACGCCCAGCGCCGCCAGCGCCGCGCGCATCGGGTCCATGCGCTGCACCAGCACCAGCAGCAGAAAAAGTACGACGATCAGGCCGCCCATCAGCCCGGCCAGCATTGCCCCGCTCATACGCCGCCTCCTGCCGGTTCACCCTCGCCGAGCGCTTCGTTCAGGCTGCGCCATACCGAATAGGCGCTGACCAGCGCGAAGCTCCACAGCCCGACCATGCCGCCAGCGTATTTGTACCAGACCGGGATTTCGAGAATCTGCGTGGTCTCGCGAAAGCGCTGCTTGTCGTCCAGCCCCTCACCGATCTTCTGCGCCAGAATGACCACCGCGATGGTCAGGATCAGATTGGTCGCCACCGACAGCCAGGCCAGCCCGCGCGGCCCCAGCTTGGAGACGAAGATATCCACGGTGACATGGCCGCGATTGAAATGCGCCCAGCTCATGAAGCAGAAGATGGCGATGCCCGCGCCCATCGAGACCAGCTCGAAATCGCCCTGGATCGGCCCAAACCGGCCGAAGATGGCCAAGCCGGTGCGCGAGAGGGCACGACCGATGATGGAAAACACCGCAACCAGCATCACCGCGGTCAGCGCGAAGCCGCCGATGATTGCAAGGAGATCGGTATAGCGGCCAATCCAGCGGCCAATGAATTGTTCGGCCTCGGGCAAGATACCTCGCTGTTCCTGCCCGCCCCCGGTTGGGGATTCGCTCATCTGCTCAACTCCCTGTCCCGTTCACCAACTGCCATTCGCAGCCCAACCCCCATGCGCTCGGTCAGCCGGCCCGACGGGTCGGACACTACCACCCCAGCCGGCACACGCCAACAATTTGCCCACCCGGCCGGTCAGCCTGCCCGGCGGCGAATCACTTCGCCCGCGCTTGGGGCAAGAAACCTCCACGGCTCCTGTTTATGAAAAATCATGCGTCATGCAATCACGATTCTTTCCCATGTCTGTGACATTGCATTTCGCAGGCCAACTTTCCCGGCCATGCAGCACCAGGCCGCACAGACGGAAAGACACGCCACTCGTCGGTAGGAAGCAGCGCAACCGGCGCGCCGCCCAGCACCATTGAGTTGCAGACCTCGACACTGATGAGTTCGTCCGATTCCTTCATCACCTTCTCGGCCCAAGGTTTGAGGAGTTTGGCCGTCATGGCACCCTGCGGCGGCAGGGATGTTTGCACCCGCAGCGTGATCTTCTGACCGTTGGCAACGTGTGGAGCTGCCGCCAGTGTGATGGGAAGCGCCCTGCGGCACCTGTCGGGCAGGAAGCCGGGTGATCATCTGCCGCTCCAGACTGCGGTGACTGCATTCCCACCCCTTCGCCAAGACGACGACGCGGGCAATGCCTCGTTGCAGTCGCAACAATAATCGCGGGAAAAGGCAGGTCAAGCCTTCAAGATTGACCTGCCCCGCCCCTTCCCGCAGAAAACGGCCCTGGCCGCTTACTGCGCGGCCACTTCCTCGGCAACCAGGCGCTCGACCGCGGCTACCAGCCCGGCCCCGTCGATTCCGGCCGCTTCCATCTCGGCGATCCAGCCATCGCGCACGCGCATCCCGGCTTCTTCCCAGGCGGCAAGCGACTCGCCCTCGATGGTGATGATGCGGTTGTCGCGCTCGACCGCGACATCACGCGCCGGTTCGTCGTTGAGGTCCATCACCTCGCCGATCCAGTTCGAAAGCCCCAGCCCCGAATGTTCGTCGAGAATGGCGCGCAGATCGTCGGGCAACTCGTCATAGGCTTCGCGGTTCATCGCCAGCACGAAGGGCGTGGTGTAGAGCGCCACGCCGGGGGCGAATTCGGTATGGGTATCGACAAGCTCGGGCACCCGCAGCGAATGCGTCACCTCCCACGGGATCACCGTGCCGTCGATGACGCCGCGCTGCAGCGCCTCGGGCATCTGCGGAACCGGCATGCCCACCGGGGTGGCGCCCAGCTCTTCAATGAAGCGGTTCACCAGCCGGCTGGGCCCGCGCAACGTGCGCCCGCGCAGGTCGCTGGGTGACTCGATCGCCGGCGCCTTGATATGTATCACCCCGGGGCCGTGGGTATGCACCGCCAGGGCGTGCACATCGGCCAGCTCCTCGGCGAGATACTCCTGAGCGAAGTGCCAGGCCGCGCGCGAGGTCGCTTGCGCGCTGGCGGCGATGAAGGGCAGGTCGAACACCTCGATCATCGGGAAGCGGCCCGGGGTCCAGCCCGGAAGCGCCCAGGCGATATCGACCACACCTTCGCGGGCCTGATCATAAAGCGCCGGCGGGCCGCCGCCAAGTTGCATCGAGGGGTAGATCTCGACGATCAGCCGCCCGTCGGATGCCTCGGCCAGTTGCTCGGCCCAAGGCACGAAGACCTGGCTGGGTACCGGCGCCGATGGCGGCAGGAAATGGTGCAGCCTGAGCGTTACCGTATCGGCCTGCGCCGCGCCGGCCACCGTCAGCCCGGCCACGCCGAGCGCGGCCACAGCAGCGGTCTTCAAGAGCATTCTTCTGAGCATATTCCCCTCCCTGCGGGTTTTCATGTTCTTATACTGGCGTTCCCGTCGCTACCCTAACCCCTGAAAAATGGCTGTCAAGAAAGATGCATTCGCAACAAATGTCCCCGACATGGAGGGCGGCAATCCGTCGCGCGGTCCGCGCCTCAGAGCAGGGCGAGCGCGGCGAGGACGATCACGGTCGCCGCCATCGCCACGCCGGAAAGCGGCCAGCGCCGCATGACAGCCTCGGCGCGCGCGGCCAGCGCGGCGGGGGTGGCGTGCGTGGGCAGCGAAGGCCGGCGCAGGTTGGGCCATTCCGTCAGCGCGGGGGTGAGGCGCCGGGCGGCGGTCGCAACAGTGCCGGAAGAGGGCAGCAGGGCGAGAATGTCGCCCGGCGGGCGCGGCGTGGGTTGCCAGCGCATGGCCAGCGCCAAAGCCCCTGCGCCCAGCCCCAGCGCCGCGGGCCAGGCCGCATCGGCCATCGCACCGGTGCCAAGTGCATAGAGGCGCGGCACCGTTGCGGCTTCGGGCCACAGCACCCAGGGCAAGGCAAGCGCTGCGGTCACAAGCACCGCCAGCGGTGCCAGCTGCGCGGGCGCGACCCGCGCCTTGCCACCCTCGCCGCGCGTCAGCCGGTAGAGGAACCAGCCCATCAACAGCGCGGTTGTCGCCCCGCTCAGGGTGAGCGCCATCGCCAGCGCCGGTGCGATATCGGCCTTGGCCGCCGCCTTGGCCGCCGCGCCGCCGCTCAGGGGCAGACCCGCGACTGACGCCGCCGCCAGCGCGCACAGCACCAGCGCGAAAGCCCGGCCGCGCCCGGCAGCGGCGGCCATGACCAGCCCGGCGCCCAGAAACAGCGCCCCCTTGGCCAGTCCGTGATGAAGCGCATAGCCGGCCACCACGCCGCTGCCCGCACCCAGAAGCGCGGCCATCAGCCCCATCTGGCTGACCGTGGAATACGCCAGCACCGCCTTGGGGTTTTCCTGCGTCAGCCCCCAGAGCGCGGCACCGAAGGCGCCGGCCAGCCCCAGCGTCACCAGAATTGATGCCCCCCAGCCCGGCGGCACAAGCAGCATCAGCCCCACCAGCCCGGCCTTGACGATCGCACCCGACAGCACCGCCGAGCCCGCCACCGGCGCCGCCGGATGCGCCAGCGGAAGCCATACATGCAGCGGCACGATGCCGGCCTTGATGGCAAAGCCAGCGGCCATCAGCCCCGCCGCCAGCGCACCCAGCGGCGCCTCAGGCAGGTTGGCGCGGATATCGGCGATGGCTGTGCCGCCGGCGGCCTGCACCCCGATCAGTAGCCCAGCCAGAAGGGCAATCTCGCCCGCAACCGCCAGCAGGATGTAAAGCCGCCCCGCCGCCAGCGCCTGATCGGTGCGCGCATGCACGACCAGAAACCACGCCGCCAGCGACACGGCGGCGAAGGCGACATAAAAGCTTGCCGCATCCTGCGCCAGGAACACGCCAAGATTGCCCGAAAGCGTGAGGCACCAGAAACCGGCGAAGATGGCCTGCCGGTCGCCCTGCCCCCCGCTTTCGCGCGCCATGCCCTGTGCATAGGCCCCCGCCGCCAGCCACAAAAGCGCGCTCATCAGGAAGAACGGGTGCAGGGCCGCATCCAGCCGCAGCTCGACCCCCAGCAGCAGGGACGGCGCCTCGGTCGCCATTCCGCCCGCGCCCATCACGGCCAGCACCAGCGCCGGCAAGGGCGCCAGCGGCAGCACCACAAGCGGGCGGCGGCGCAAGGGCGGCGCCACCAGCGCCATGCCAAGGATCAGCGGCCAGGCCAGCGCCAGAAGCGGCAGGAAGGGGCCTGTCCACAGGCCGGCAAGCCAGGCACTCATGGCAGATACTCGCGCGCCACGATCAGCGTGGCCCAGCCCAGCGGGCTGATCGCCGACGCCGCGAACACGCCCACCGCCAGCGAGGCCAGCGCCGTCACCGCCGCCGGCACCACCAGCGCCGGCACGTTTTCGTCGCCGCGCGCATCCTCGGCAGGCGTCAGAAACCAAAGCCGGTAGAGAAGCGGCATGAAATAGGCCGCGTTCAGCGCCGTCGAGGCTGCGAGCACCACCAGCACCCAGGGCGCTCCGGCCTGCAGCGCGCCCAGGCCCAGATAGAATTTCGACACGAAGCCGGCCAGCGGTGGCAGCCCGATCATGCCAAGCGCGCCCAGCGAGAAGCAAAACGCCGTCACCGGCATGCGCGCGCCCAGCCCGTTGAGCCCCTCGATGCGCCTTACCCCGCAGCGCTCGTCGAATATGCCGGCGCAGAAAAACAGCGTGATCTTCATCAACCCCTGATGCACCAGATGCGCCAGCCCGCCCACCGCCGCCGCCGGCCCAGCCAGCGCCGCGCCCAGCACGATATAGGAAACCTGGCTGACCGTCGAATAGGCCAGCCGCTTCTTGATCTCGTCTTGCTGCAGCGCGCGCAGCGAACCCCAGATGATGGTCACCGATGCCGCCAGCGCCAAGGGCGTGCCCAGCCCCAGCGCCTGCACCTGCCCTATGGTGAACACGTCAAAGACCAGCCGCACCACGCCGAAGGCCCCGGCCTTGACCACCGCCACCGCGTGCAGGAGTGCGGAAACCGGCGCCGGCGCGGCCATGGCGCCGGGCAGCCAGCCATGCAGCGGCACCATCGCCGCCTTCACCCCCACGCCGATGACGAACAGCGCGAAGATGGCGCGGCGGCTGGCATCAGACAGGGCGCTCATGTCGGGCGGGTCGGTGAATACGACCGGGCCGGTGGCGCTTTCCAGCCAGATGATGGCCAGCAGGAGCGCGGCGCTGCCGGGCAGGGAAAAGCTCAGATAGCTGCGCCCGGCGGCGAGCGATTTATCATCCTGCTTGTGCACGACCAGCGGCCAGGTGGCGAGCGTGAGCATCTCGAAGAACAGGAAGAAGGTGATCAGCGAGCCAGACATCGCCAGCCCGGTGGTGGCCGCCACGCACAGGCTGAAGAAGCCGAAGAAGCGCGACAGCTCGGCTTTGGTGCCGAAATAGGCGATGGCGTAGATGGTGGTGAGCAGCCACAGCACCGCCGAGAGCGCCATGAACAGAAGCGCCAGCGCATCGAGCCTGAGCAGCAGGAACAGCCCCGGCGCCAGCGCCAGCCGCGCCTCATGCGTGGCGCCGCCGGCGACATCGACGAGCATGGCCACCACCAGCGCCAGCTTGATCACCGCACCGCCCAGGCTGAGCGTGTTGCGGGTGCGGTGGCTGTTCTGGTGCAGGAAGAAGGTGATCGCCGCCGGCACCAGCGACGAGGCGAGGATCGCCATTGGCAGCGCCGCGCTCACAGCCCTTCCTCGGCGGTTTCGGGCCGGCCGGCCTGCATGAGGTCATAGGGCGCCTGCGAGAAGATGCCGAGCGCGATTGCCGCCAGCGCCAGCGCCAGCGGCACCAGTTGCAGCGCGCGCGATACCGGCTGGTGATCGGGGATATCGCGGGCAAAGAGCAACGCCATGGGGCGGTACAGATAGGCCGCCGCCATGAGCCCGCCAGCAAGCGGCACCAGCCCCCAGAAGGGCTGGCCCGAGGCAAAGGCGGCGGTCATCATCAGGTATTTGGCCGTGAACCCGCCCGAGGGCGGCAGCCCCATCAGCGTCACCGAAGCCAGGCCAAAGGCCGCCGCCGTCATCGGCAGCGCGCGCGCCAGCCCCGAAAGCGCGGCCAGCGCGCCGCTGCCCGCCGCCATCAGCCAGATGCCGGCGCACAGGAACATCGCCGCCTTGGCCAGCGCATGCGACAGCGCCAGAAAGACAGCGGCGCTCCAGCCGCCTGCTGCCCATGGCTGCGCTGCCCCCTCGCCGCCGGCCAGAGGAAAGACGAGGAACAGATAGCCAAGCTGCGCCACCGTCGAATAGGCGATGATCTGCTTGAGCTGGCTCTGGCGCAGCGCCATGATGCCGCCATGTACCACCGCCGCTGTGCCCAGAAGCGCCAGCGCGGCCAGAAGCGGCGCGTTGGCGGCATCGGGCATGGCCTCGAACCAAAGCCGCATCATGATCAGGAAGGATGCCTTGGGCACCAGCGCCGACAGAAGCGCCGAGCCGGTGGCGGGGGCGGCGGCATGCGCCGGCGGCAGCCAGACATGAAAGGGAAAGAGCGCGGTCTTGACCATGAGCCCGGCGCTCATCAGCGCCAGTGCCAGCGCATCGGTGGCCAGCCGGCCCTGCCCGGCCAGCAGCGCCATGTCGAGCGTGCCATGCCCGGCATAGACCAGCACCACGCCGGCCAGGTAAAGCGCCGAGCCGCCCAGCGCGTAGAACATGTAGCGCAGCGCCGCCGCCAGCGCCTTGTCGCCGCCCAGCGCCACCAGCGCCACCGCCGCCAGGGTCAGCAGCTCCAGCCCGACATAGAGATTGAACAGATCGCGCGAGACGAAGACGGCATTGAGCGCCGCCCACAGCAGCATTGCCAGCGGCCAGAAGGGCGCGGGCAACCGGCGCTCGATCGCGGCAAAGCCGATCACCCCGGCCACGACCGCCCAGCCCATGGCCAGAAAGGCAAGGCCCAGCCCGTCGGCCTGCAGCGCGATGCCCAGCGGCGGCGCCCAGCCCCCCGAATGCAGCGTCACCGGGCCGTCGCGCAGCACCGCCTGCCCCAGCACCGCCAGCGCCGCGCCCGCCGCCGCCAACGCCGCCAGCGCCAGCAGGGCCGAAAGGCGCGGCAGGGCGATGGCCGCCAGCGCCGCCAGAAGCGGCAGCGCCAGCATCAGGGCAAGGGCTGCCTGCGCCGGGGTCACGCGCGCTCATCCTCGATGCGGTCGGTGCCGCCGGCGCGGGCATGGGCGACGATCAGCGCCACCGCCAGCGCGCTGGCCGAAAGCGCCACCACGATGCCAGTGATGATCAGCGCCTGCGGCACAGGGTCGGTGGCCGCGTCACCCGCACTGCCCATCGCGCCGAACATCAGGAACACGCCCGAGCCCAGCACGTTGAAGCCGATGATGCGCCGCAACAGCCCGGCGCGGGCGATCATGCCGAAAAAGCCCAGCCCCACGAGCAGCGCCCCGGTGACGGCGTAGAGGGTCATGCTGGCCCTCCCGCCTGTCCGGGCTGCTGCGGCTGTTGCTGCGGCGGGCCCAGCACCAGCAGCGCCAGCGTTACCGCGATCGACAGGGTGAGCGCCATTTCCACGGTCAGGATCATCGGCTTGGCCAGTGCCGGCGGAAACTTGAGAAAGCCCCCCGCGGCCAGCCCGGCAAGGCCGATGAGCACAAACAGCGCCGGCCCCGCCACCAGCGCCACCCGCCAGGCCGGCGCGGCCATCGCCGGGGCGCGCAATATGCCCGCCATCACACACAGCACGCCTGAGGCCGCCAGCACCGTGCCGCCCTGAAACGCACCACCGGGGCGCGCGGCGCCCGCCCAGACCAGATACACCCCCACCAGCAGGCCCAAGGGCGGCAGGAAGCGCCCGAAGCCCGAAAGCACGCCCCCGGGTTGCGCGTGCTGGGCGCGCCCTGCCGGGGCCTGCCAGTTGCCCGCCCGCGCCAGCGGCCACAGCCCGACCAGCGCCGCCAGCAGCACGATGCTTTCCAGAAGCGTATCCCATGCGCGCAGATTCAGCAGCACGGCGGTGACCGGGTTTTCGACGCCGGTTTGTTCGAGCACCGCCGCCACCTCTTGCGTAAGCCCCGGCGCTTGGGTGCGCGCCAGCGCCAGCACCGCCCAGACCAGCGTCGCGGCCAGCGCCGCCGCCGCCAGCGCCGCCGCCCATTCGGACCGGCCGGGCGGGGCAGC
>JAFIEG010000090.1 GCA_020832665.1 Pararhodobacter sp.
GGTTGTGAGCCGGGGGAGAGGCCTTCGGTGCCCGCCGTGACGGAGGGGCCGATGGCCGATCATTTCACCCGGTTTTCCTGTCTGCTTGATGTCGGCAGCGCGGTGAATGCCGCTTGCGCACTCGAGATCTACAGTGCCATGTTGGCGGATGCCGCCGCGGAGGATCCGCCTTCGGAGGGTTTCGCGCTGGCCATCGTGCCGGAGCATGGCGGCAGCACGCTCTGGATGCATGACAAAGGCACCGGCGATCCGCAGGCGGTGGTGGAATTTGTCAGGGCCTGCGCAGCGGCCTTCGGGCTGACTGGGCGCTGGGGGTTCCAGTTCGCGCTGACCTGCTCGAAACCCCGGGTCGGGGCCTTCGGGGGCGGCGCGCATCTGCTGGACCTCGCCACCGGCGAGACCCTGGCCTGGACCAGCACCGACCGCTGGCTGGCCGACCATCTGACCGGAGGGTCGGCCGATGCCCCGGATCATTGAGACCCTCGTCTACCGCCTCGACGAGCTGGAGGCGCCTGCGCAGGACAGGGCGCGCGCCTGGTATCGCGGGATCGGCTTCGATCATGACTGGCACGATGCCGTCTATGACGATTTCCAGCAGATCGCCGCGATCCTCGGGCTGCGGTTCAAGACCACGCCGGTCCGGCTTTACGGCGGCGGCACGCGGCAGGCGCCCTGCATCTGGTTTCGCGGGTTCTGGAGCCAGGGCGACGGCGCGGCCTTTGAAGCCTGGTACACCTACGCCCCGCGCGCAGTGCCGCGCATCCGCGCCCATGCCCCGCAGGACGGCGAGTTGCACCGCATCGCCGAGGCGCTGCAGCAGGTGCAGCAACGCAACTTTTACCAGCTGCGCGCCGAGACGAGCCTGCGCGGGCATTACTGCCACGCGCGGTCGATGGTGATCGAGGTCGCCCGCGACAGCACGACCGGGCAGGAGATGACCGATGATGCCGAGGAAGCCGTGGCAGAGGCGCTGCGCGATCTGGCCGACTGGCTCTATCGGCAGCTGCAGCGGGAATACGACTATCTGACCTCGGACGCGGCCATCGACGAGGTGATCCGCGTCAATGACTACAGCTTCACCGCCGAAGGGCGGCGTTTCGGCTGACCGCAGCCCGCCGCATCCTGCAGGCCATTGCACGATATCGGGGTGATCCCATGTCCAGAAACTATACCGCCCGGCCCCCGCAAGCGCATCGTTCCGCTTGGGAGGTCCTGCCATGACCAGAGCCGATGCATCCGAGCTGTCATCCCGCCTTGCCGCCTGTGCCGAAGCGGTGTGCCGCCATTACCTGCCCCAAGGCGAGAAATCCGGCCGCTACTGGCTGATCGGCGACGCCCGCGGCACGCCGGGCCGGTCGCTCTTCGTGCGGCTGACCGGCCCCGATCGCGGCAAGGGGGCTGCGGGCAAATGGACGGACGCGCAAAGCGGCGAGCATGGCGACCTGCTCGACATCATCCGCGAGAGCCTTGGCCTGACCGACTTCAAGGACGTGGCCGATGAAGCGCGCCGTTTCCTGAGCCTGCCGCAGCCGGAACCCGCGTCGCGGCGGGATACGCCCCGGCCCCCGGCCAACCCCGGATCGACCGAGGCCGCGCGACGGCTCTTTGCCATGGGCACGGCGACCCCGGGCACGCCTGTCGCGGCCTATCTGCGCGGGCGCGGGATCGACCCATCCGGCGATCTTCCCGCGCTGCGGTTCCACCCGGCTTGCTACCACCGACCCACGGGCGGTGGTCCGACCCGGCGGCTTCCGGCGATGGTCGCGGCGATCACCGATCTCGACGGCCAGCTGACCGGGGTGCATCGCACCTGGCTTGCGCCCGGCGGGGCGGGCAAGGCTGATCTCGACACGCCGCGCCGGGCGATGGGGGCGCTTCTAGGTCATGGGGTGCGCTTTGGGCGGGCCAGTGATGTGCTCGCGGCGGGCGAAGGGATCGAAACCGTGCTGTCGCTGCGCATGGCGCTGCCCCGGATGCCCGTCCTTGCCGCGCTCTCGGCAGGGCATCTCTCGGCGATCCTGTTCCCGGCAGGGCTGCGGCGTCTCTATGTGCTGCGCGACCGTGACCCGGCGGGCGAAGGCGCGCGGGAGCGGTTGCGGTCCCGGGCGGCCTCGGCCGGGATCGAGGCGCTGACCCTCACCCCGCGACTGGGCGATTTCAACGATGATCTGCGGCGCTATGGCGTGGAGGCCCTACGCGCGCGGCTGCGGTTGCAGCTTCATCCCGAGGACGCGGCGCGGCACCTGGACGGGTGCAGCCCGGGCGTCACGTCAGGCGGTGCGGCCTCGCCCTGATCGGGTTTTCCGGTGTCTCGCAGCCCCTCCCGGCGGAGAGGCCTTGCGCCTTCGGCCTTCTCAGAGGGCAGGTGGCCCACAAGCGGGACGGCCCGGCAATGGCGGCGCCCGGCTATTTTCCGCCGCGCCCCAGTGGGGCGCTTTGCAGCGCGAAACAAAATAGCCGGGCTTGGCCATCAAGGCCCTCGCGAAGGGCTCGGGCTGCCCGGCCGCCCCGCCCGTGGGCTGTCCTCCTGCCACGAAGGCCCGCGAGAGGCGCGGGCCGGACCCCCAGGAAGGAGCCCCGAGATGACCCTTGATCCCGATCTCCATGGCGATGCGCAGACCGCCTCGCAGACGCATCGCGCACTGACCGAACTCCAGCTTTACGGCTGGCGCCCGTTCGAGGATGAACCCGATCCCCGCCCGCTGCCCGAGGCCGGCCGGATCGCCGGCGCCGTCACCGACATCCTCGACGCCCTGGTCGCCACGCTGGCTGACACGCGGCTCGAGTCCGAGCTGGACGAGTTGCTCTGGGGCGCCGTCAACCTCTTCCACCGCGCGCTGGCCCGCACGGAACGCACGCTCGACGACAACGAACAGGCGCAGCGCCGGTTGCAGCGGGAACAGGACGGTTCCGAGGTGAAATCCCTCGAGCTTGAGCGGCTGGTGGCCGAGGGGCAGAGCCTGATCGAGCAGCAGACCGCGCTGGAACTGTTCCGCGATCTCGCCGCCGAGGGGTTCGAGCATCATCTCGGCAAGCCCTGGCACCAGCGCACCGGCTCGCGCGCCAGCCATCGCAACCTGACCGCGGCGATGATCGACAGCCGGGATTTCCTCGCCGCCCGCCGCCGGGCCGAGGCTGCGCGGCTCTTGCCCGAGGGGCCCAAGGTGGCCGTCACCGGCGGGACCGATTTCAACGACCACCGTCTGATCTGGGCACGGCTGGATCAGGTCCATGCCCGCCACCCGGACATGGTGCTGCTGCATGGCGGCTCGCCCAAGGGGGCAGAGCTGATCGCGTCGCGCTGGGCCGATCACCGGAGGGTGGCGCAGGTGGCCTTCCGCCCCGACTGGGGCAAGCATGGGCGTTCTGCCCCCTTCAAGCGCAACGACGCGATGCTCGATGTGCTGCCGATCGGCGTTCTGGTCTTCCCCGGCACCGGGATCCAGGAGAACCTCGCCGACAAGGCCCGCAAGCTGGGCATCCCGGTCATGAAGCACGAGGGCGGCGCGTAAGCGTCGCTTCGATCCTTGTGCTGCCTTTCGGCGATGAACGCGACAAAGTTGAACGAGGCTTGCGGGAAATCAGGGGCCTGATATGCTGGCGCCTAGCATACAGAGCAGAACTTGACTGGCTTTATGATGCTCCTCGATCTTGGTATTGCCTGCGGGCGCACAGTTGACTCAGCCTGAGGGCCGGATAATGCTCAGAGCGTCTTGCAATCTTCCACGCAAAGTCGTGTTGATCTCGCTCCATCAGGCCTCTCGTTGTGTCAGCCAATTGATTGTGGTTGCAGCCCTCGTTTTTCTCTCGGCGTCGGCCCACGCAGAGAATGATCCATCTGCGGAGGTACTTCTTCAGGCTGCAGAACACAGTTGGTCCGCTTATCAACGAGGGGCGCCTGGGGCAGCGACTTCATTAGTTGACGCTAATGGATACTTGCGCCAGATAATCATGCGCCACCCCGGCTCCCAGATCGCACAGCAGTTGCTTGCCGGGAACGAAGTGCATGGAGTTTCCTTGGCTGATGTCCAGGCTGCACTTGACGACATATCCAGTTCTATGGACGTGGTTCAATGTCTGGGAGCTCGGGAACCTACCTGCTTCCTCGATCTATCTGAGAGATTGGTTCGCGAAATACCAAATACAGGAGAGACGCGCATAGAGAGAGCCGTCATTCAGTCAAGTATTGGCGAGGCATTCGCCATACTCGGTCAAACCAATCGTGCGCGACAGGTCCTAAGTGATGCGCTACCGTCCGGGCGCATTATTGTTGTGGATCGAGATTTCGATAGAGCGATACGCATTGTGTTCGGCGCTCAGTTGAGAGTCGGATTCTTCGACGATTCGCTTCGGGCCGCTACGTTGTTAAGCGAATCTCGCGACACACATGCTCGCTTCATTGATGTGGTCCGAGCGCAGGCTCAGGCGGGTCTTGCCGAAGAAGCGTTTTCGACTGCGGACAGGGTACGTTCTGACTGGCGTACGGAGGCGTTGTCTGACATCCCATTCTATTTGGCGCGCGGAGGGCACATTGAAATGGCCCAGCGTGCAGTGTCACATCTCCCGGTTGGGTCTAGAAATCGCGTTTTGGCTGAAATTGCTAGGGTGCAAGCGAGCGATGCCGCGGTAGATGATGCGCTAGCTACGGTGCGACGGATCGCGGATCGAGAGGCCATGGAGTCGGCGATGGCTCCAGTTGTTTCCGCACTCATCATCGCAGGACGGACTGCCGAAGCGGGTGATGTGTTGAGTCACTTGGAAAGCCGACGCAGCAGAATAGAAGTCTTGATCGCTGCGGCTGCCGCATTTCATGAAATAGGTGAGCAGGTTCAAGCTGAATCAGCACTCCTGGATGCTCTTCTTCTGCTTACGAGAGAGGAGCAGGGGTCTTTCACCGCGGACCGTTTGTATCGGGCCTTGGCCAGTTCTGCCGCGCGCGTTGGCATGTTTGATTTTGCGGTTGGGGTGTTAGAAAATATTTCGCGAGAATCAAGCCGACGGCTTCCTCTTTTCGAGATTGCTGAGCTAATCGCTGAGACCGGTGACTTGGCGCGAGCAGCAGACATTGCATCTGTTGATAGTTCGACTTTCGATTTCTTTCGCCTTGTTGCGGCAGCTGCGCGGGGCAACCCGAGCGATAGTACCATTAATGGCGCCGCTGAGGTTGCACGCGCGGTGTCACCGTCTCCGGGGAGCGGGCGAAATTCTGCAGATTCGCTTAGGGCTCAGGCATTTTTGCTTCTTGCAAATGATCATCATGCTGGCGCGCTTGGGGAATTAGCAAATGCTATGTTTGAAGAAGCGGTGCATCTGGTAAGCTCTTTATCTGACCGAGAGCAGCAGGCACGACTATTGATTGATATTTCACTTTCACCCTTACTGCGAAACAACGAATGATCATTGAAAGTAGTTGAATGAACCCACAGAAACCTGCTCGTCGATCCCAACGTTGTGGCAACGCCGCACTGACGTAAGTCCGGTATTGCCGACAGTGTTTTTTCGCGGCATCGCCCCCACCCAAACACCGGCGTAGCAGCACAGTCGCAGGCGGGGCGTATCTCTCGGGCAGCCTGACGTGATCCCCATCACATCTGTTCCCGGAGGCTGCCATGTCGCTCATCCTGCTTGCCATTTCCTTGTCCGTCGCGCTGGCCTTTCTGGCCTTTCGCTTCGCGGTCTTCGCGCTGCCGGTCATGGCCGCCATCGGCGCGTTCCAGCACCTTCAGTCCGGTGACGCAGGCTTCGCCCTGTCGGCCGCCGCAGCGCTGGCCGCCGCCTTCACCGCGATGGCGGTCGTGTTGCTGACCCTCTGGTTCGCCCGGCACCCGGTTCTGCAACTCGGGGCGCTCGGCCTCTTCGCTGCTCCTGCCGCTATGGCGGGCTATGCGCTGGCCCATGGCGTCGCGCGCCATGCGATCGATCCCGGGCTGGGGCTGACCCTGCTATCGATGACCTGCGGCGGCATCGTCGCCATTGCTGCGATCATCAACATCCTCGGGATGGCGCAGGATCTCGCCTCGCGCTGAGGAACCGGACAGGGAACCGAACCCATCGGCATGCAGCCGCAGGGCTGGTGCTGTCCACTCTCGGGGTGTTCGGTCCCGTCCGCCTCGGTCTGGTCCCCGGCGCTGGCGCGCGTCTCGGGGCATCTTCCGCAATGCCATGGTCCGACCCGGCGCCTGTGTCGCCCCGTGGGCGTGACCCGTCCCGCGCGAAGCTTTTCCCTTCCCGGCATTTCTGCACGGACAAGCTGGCCACCGTAGGCAACGGCGCCATGGCGCCTGACCCGTCCGCAGTCTCGAACAGCGGACACGACCCTCACGCTTCGGGCGGGGCGGCAGAGGTGACCTTGTCGTCACGTGCCGCAGGCTGCGTGGCATCCGGGGGCCAGTCCTGTTGCCCTGCGCGCGGAGGATGGCTCTGCATCCCGTCTCCGCCCCGGCTTCTCCGCCAGGACCTGTCCCTCCGTCCGGCTGATCCCCTGAGCCCGTCCGTCCGGGGCCGGCAACCCCGCGCAGCGGGACCCGTGTTGGCGCGTGCCGCGCCTGCCCGCACCACGTCCCGCCTTGGGGGTCGAGCGGACGCGAAGGGCGTCCGTGCAGGCCCCATTCGGCGGCCTCTCACGGGCCTCATCGGAGGGACGGTCCCTCCGGATGAAGCAACGGAGACAAGATCATGCAGAACATCGTCATCCTCGCTGGCAACATCGGCCAGGCCCCCGAGACCCGCACCACCCAGGGCGGCACCTCGATCACCAGCTTCACCCTCGCCACCTCGCGCCCCCGTTACGTTGAGGGTCGGGTCGTCCGCGACGAGAACGGCTACCGTGTCCAGGACACCGAATGGCACCGCATCACCTGCTTCAACGGCCTGGGCAAGACCGTGCAGAAATACTGCGAGAAGGGCATGAAGCTTCTGGTGCGCGGCCGCATCCACTACACCAAGTGGACCGACGCCGCCGGGATCGACCGCTACGGCTGCGAGATCATCGCCGAGACGGTCGATTTCCTGAGCCGGGCCAAGGCGACCGAGGCCGAGGACGGGAAGTTCATCGACGACGATGACATCCCTTTCTGAGGGCCAGCCCAAAGGGCCCGGCGGCGCAAGGCGCCGGGTTCGCGGCGACGGATACCGGTCCGATTCGCGCCGCTTTCGGCGCGATTTCGCCCATACCCGGTTCCGCCATGGAACCGAATCGGCGAGAATGCGTTGATGCCGCCGAGCAGGCGAAATGCTGCCCCGCGGTGGAAGAACGCTGGCAAGCCACGGGGAAAGCGACTAAAATAGTCGTAGTTCTGGCGTGAGTGGCAGGCCGGATGGGAGGTGATCATGCATGATCACCGCCCCGCAAATCCGGGCCGCACGCGTACTTCTGGGCTGGACGCAGGAGAGGCTGGCAGATGAGGCCCGGGTCGCCCTGACAGCGCTCAAGCGTCTCGAGTCCCCGAGGGGATTGAAGGTGCATGAGGGGACGTATGATCAGGTGCACAGGACCCTCAAGAATGCAGGTATCCAGTTCCTGTCGAGCGATCAGGGGGTGGGTATCCTGCTGCTGAAAGCCTCTGCGCAGGACAGCAAGCCCCGTAAATGACGTAACAAGTTCCCACGGCGTTACCGGCGTGATGACAATAAGGGAGGGGGGCCGCAACCGACCCTCGACAAGCATGGCCAAAGCCGAAACGACCTGGCGCGAGGCGCCACCCGAGAGCCCGACCATCACCGAATACGACCGCACGCATATGGTCCTCTACATGCGGATCTTCGATGCGGCCGATGACGGCGCTGACTGGCGCGAGGTGGTCGAGGTCCTGTTCAACCTCGATCCGTCAGTCGATCCCGAGCGCTGCAAGCGCATCCATGATAGTCACCTTGCCCGTGCCCGCTGGATGACCGAACACGGCTATCGCGAGCTTCTGCGACAGGGGCAGAGCGATCAGAAACCCTGACTTGCGCCGAATCCTGCCGATCCGCGCGAGCGGGACTCCCGCGACACAATCGGAACGGGTAAACTCTTGCGATCACGAATGTTGAGTTGAAGGCCGTTTGCAATGCCGTCGGAGCCCACCGGCTGGCGTTCCTCGGCTGGGTATGACTACGTCCGGGATCTGACCGCGTCTGACCTCGCCTGGGAATGGCTGCGCCGCAACAAGGACTATGCGCAGGACTTCGCCACGCTGGCCAAGGCCGGGGCAGACACCGAGCGCACGGCGGCGCTCCTCGAACCCTGGGGGTTACGATTTCGCGGCGGATCCGGCACTTCCGGCCCCACAAGCGCGCGCGTTCTGGCAGCCCTGCGCGGATCCTGCGGTGGTGATCCTGCACACGGCACCAGCCGGTCTCAGCGCGACTTCCACTTCCCCGAACCTGCCCAGGACAACGCAAACCCCCGCCCGCGACGGGACCCATCTGCTCCTTGAGCCCGGCGGGGCGCACCGGCTGCAACTGCTGCGCGCCGGGCCGGAAGGCGTTTCGGATGCCGCCATCATCCCCCTCGACGCGGACGGCTTCGCGCGGCTCGAGGCGGTGTATCGCCTGCTCGCGCGGATGCATGGCCGGAGAGTTCCTCCCGACAGCCGCCTGACCCACCAACGCCTGCGCCGCGCCCAACTGATGCTGCGTGCCTATGACGGTCGCGAAACCGGCGCCACCCACCGCGAGATCGCGCAAGTTCTGTACCGCTTGCCCCCAATAAGCCGCGACGAATGGCAAAGTGCCTCCCAGCGCTACGCGGTGATGGCCCTCCTGCGCAACGCGCGGAAGATGGTGGAGGGCGGGTACAGGGCCTTGCTGAGGCCGAGAAGATAGGTGAAGGCGACGTGGTCGGCCCTGAGCTGCCGTTCGTTTTGTCATGTGGCATAGTCGTAACCCCTCCTGAAAGCGGGCATTCATAAATTATGCAGCGCAACTCTCATTCCTCTGGCTTGATGCGGTATCTAATTGGGCTGACTTGCTGTGGATGAAGCCCCAATACAACTTCGCCTTTTGATGGGGGTTCGTACTCTGTCGATCGCCAACGCGTAAAATCCGGCTCAACCCAAACCTTATAATTACGTCGTTCTAGCGCCACCCAGTCAGCTCTATGGTAGAGCCTAAGTACAATACAAATCGTCGCGTTTATCAGACGGAACCGTGGCGTGTGTGCAGGATATGCGTCTCCTTCAGGCAAAGGGCTCGAAAAGCTGGAACAAAGCCCCTTAATGGCGTCATCGCCAAACGAAAGACCGTGTCGAGCATGAGCAAAGCGATTGCGCACTTTCCTTATTAGCTCTGCCTCTGACTTCTCATAGTCGTCGATTAATCCAAGCGCATGACATAAATTCACACGTGCAGACATTGTGCCGATTGGTGCCGTGGCTCCATTCAACAACTTTTCATGCGTGCTATTTTCAATGAAGAAGCTGCGCAGAGTGTCTGAAAGCAACTCATCAATCAGCGCGGCTGCCACCAATGGAAGGCCGCGATCAGTCTCCTTTTGAAGTTCTTTTGTAAATATCGCCAAGTCTTCCGCGGTTGATAAAAGCACTATTGCGATCCCTCTTCCAAATCTTATTCAAAAGGATATGGGGTGACCTGCCCCCCTTGGCCCACTTTTCTAAGTAAGCGATGTTCAGGGCTTGCGAGCGGTCAGTTGGAAGGCTTAGCGCCGAACATTCTCCAGCAACATGCCGCGGCTATTTGGGTAGAAAAGGCCATAGCCCCCGCTCTGGGCAACATCCACATTCCTATACAAGTCCAAGTATTCATTCCCATGATTCCGGCCCGCGCTGTCTCGGGTCGGAATAATCACGATCTTGTCGATATCCTTCACACCGTCCGCGTATCCAATCTCCCACGGACACCATCGGCTCGAAGCCGAGTTGGCTGTTGCTAAATAAAAGAACCAATCAAAACGCTTGATCTTATCCTTGATCTTCTGCGCCGTTCCACGATTGGGCTTCGATGGCATCGACACGTCTTCCCAGTCGATGTATACAAGCCACCCTTTGGACTGAAGAAACCCCTGAAGGCCTTTGGCCAATGCCGAATCTTTGTGGCTATGAGAGAGAAAGGCTGTTTGCTTTCCTGCCTGTCGCGCTTCCTCGACAACAAGTTCCGACTTCCGAACTTCGGCGCGACTTGAATAAGCAAGAATAGAAGACTGATCGATCATTGCTACCTTCCAACATCAGAGGCAGCTTGCCTCACCCAAGACGAAAAATTGGCACCCCCGTTCTGCGTCTTGTAGCAATACGATCCGGCATAGCGAGACAGCCTAATCACGTTCGTATCGTGCGGCTTGATCCATGTGGCAGGAAGCTCCACCGCCTGAGTGTAGTCCTCATACCTCATCCATTTCCCACCCTTAATCTCCGCTAGGCGTATCACGCCATCAGCTTTGTAGACGCCCATGTAGTCGAGTGGATTAGGCCCCTCTTGGGAAACATATCCTTGCTGATTTCCCATGAGATTGATCTTCACGGCCAACAGCCCGTTTCCCTTAACAACTGATCTGGCGAGCTCATAGCGAACCCATCGGCGCTCATAAGTTGCCGTGCCTACGAGAACGCAAGTCACGGATGTGTTCTTGATCCCCTCGCGGATAAGGTTTTTGAGAGAATCGGGCCCTGTTCGCCGGGAGCTCTCCCAAATGCTGCTATCAAAAAAACCTTCCGACTCACGCGTATTCTCGTGGTTGTATCGCCACGAATTGCGAACCTGGTTTACCTTCCAAATGTCATTTTGGTAATGGAAGGAAAAGAAAATCCGACGCTTTGCCGGTTGAGCGGGGATAGCCCCAAAGATACTAGCCATTTACACCCCGCAAAAAATCAATAACGCGACTGCACCTAAAGACAGGAAAATCGCCACATAAAACCCACTCACCGACCACGAGAGCGCCAGCCGAAGAACTGAAGATGTGTCCTTCATGAACGGTGTTGCTTCAAGGCTATAAGCCTCGATCTCATCCCCTTTTCGTACATGATCGTAGAGCTTCCGATAGGCTCGCTCGAGGCGTAAGTATTGCGCGTCCATAAGCCAAAAAATGATCATCGGCACTATGGCTGCAACCACATAATATGGCGACGGCGTTTCCACGGTGGCCATGACAGCGACAGCAGCACTACCAAAAGTCGCAGCAAGAGCTTTCAGAGTAAATGAGTTTGCTCCCATCCTTGTGATTACTCCTTGCAGCATGGTCAAATGCGCAATTCGAATGCTCTCATCTTGGACTTGAGTATCGCCCATGCAATTGCCTCGCTTTCTATATGCGCGCTCAATCTCAGCGTGTAGTTAACTTGAATGTATCTGAGCATACTGAGAAATCCAGCGAAAGTCACCAGCGATGAGGCCTGCTTTGCTTCAAAATGCGATTCGATCTCGCAAGCGCAGCGAAGGTCCGGAATCCGCCCACACCGTCGCCGTTCGGCTCAAGCATACCTCTCGCGTCCTCCACCCCGCAACCGTCGAAACCTCGTCGCCACCCCACCCGGTGTGCGATTTCCGCCCCCCCATCTTCGCACTCCATCCCGCCCTGCGCCCTTCGCCATGCTGACCCGTGACAGCCGTCGATGTCCGACGGTCTCGATCCGGTTTCAGGAGGCCCCCGCATGCGCGCCGATCACATCCCCTTGCCGCCCCGCTACCTGCGCACCAAGGAAGCCGCGCAGTTTCTGAGCCTGTCCGCCCGGACGCTCGAGAAGCACCGCACCTATGGCACGGGCCCCGCCTATCACAAGCTGGGCGGGCGCGTCGTCTATTCCATCGAGGATCTCGAGGCCTGGGTGCGGCGCGGTGCTGTCACCTCTACTTCCGATCCGCGCGGCGGGCAGGTGTTGCCCGCGCGCCGGGTGCTGACCGCGGTCCCGCCTGCGGGTCGGTTCGGCCGCTAACCTGGCAGCATGCAACCCATGCCCCGCCACCCCTCCGAACGCGCCCAGCTCGAGCTGTTTCGCAGCCTGCCGGGCGATCTCGCGCCCCGCGATGCGCAGGACCTGATGGCCTATCCGTTCTTCTCCCTCTCAAAAACCCCGCGCATCCGCCCGATCGATTTCGCCATGGGTGGGGTCGAGATCCGGGTCGAGGCGGTGCCCGACCACGGCATGGCCACGATCTGGGATGCCGATATCCTGATCTGGGCCGCGAGCCAGATCGTCGAGGCGCGTGATGCGGGGCTGCGGACCTCGCGGCTGATGGCGGCCACGCCTTACGAGATCCTGACCTTCATCGGCCGCGGGACCTCGGTGCGCGATTACCAGCGGCTGCGGGCGGCGCTCGACCGGCTGCAATCGACCACGATCTGCACGACGTTGCGTCAGCCGCAGGCCGGGCGGAGCCATCGGTTCTCCTGGATCAACGAATGGCAGGGGCGCAGCGACAGCGCGGGCCGCACGGACGGGATCGAGATGATCCTGCCCGACTGGTTTTACCGCGCGGTGCTGGACGACGCGCTGATCCTGACCATCGACCGCGCCTATTTCGACCTGACGGGCGGGCTCGAGCGCTGGCTTTACCGGCTGGTACGCAAGCATGGCGGGCGCCAGCGCGAGGGCTGGCGGTTCGAATTCCGCCATCTGCATGTCAAATCCGGCAGTCTCGCCAGCTACAAGCGCTTCGCGTTCGAGCTGCGCGATGTCATCCGGCGCCAGCCCTTGCCGGGGTATCGGCTGGCGTTGGAACACGGCGGTGCCGGGCAATTGTTGTTGGGCTTCGCGCCCTGTGGACAAACTGTGGATGGGGTCGTGCCATCAGGAACCCGAGGGCACGTGCTATCGGGAACCGGGCTATCGTGCCATCAGGAACCGAAACCGCCCTTAACCTTAAAGCCTGCAAGCGAAATTCGGCCCCTTAACTTAGAGTCTAACAAAGACTCTAACTCTTGTAGCGGCCTGCGTGCTGGGGAAAACCCCGCCTCAGACCCTCGATCCGGCCCTGAAACTGGCATTGGCGCGGCCATGCAGGCGCCCCCCTCCGGCCCCTTTCGGGAGGGCGAGCCATGAGCTGGCCGCCCGCCCATCCCGGCCCCGATGCGCCCCTGACGCAGGTCGACCTGATCTTCGAAAAGGGGCGGATCGAGCAATGGCTCCGCTTCGGCAAACCCGTGTCCGAACAGCGCCTGGACCAGCGCCAGCGCGTGCTGGGCTTCGCCCCCGGCACCGTCTTTGCGGTGAACCGCTGGGCCGCGAATGACTATGGCACGGTGCTGTCGCGCTTCGAGATCCTGCGCGCCGTGAACCCCGGCGAGGCAAGCCAGACGCTGCCCTATCTGCGCCCCGGGGCGGAGCTGCTGCTGGCCACCCATGGCTGGCCCAGGGTCGCCCGCGTGCTGCAGGCCATCGATGCGATCGAAGCCCTCGGCATCGATGCGGGCCATGTGGCGCCGGACTACTGGCGCCATCTCCACAATCGGCTGAGCGCAGGCCATCCCACCCATCCCTATACGCGGCTGCAGCACCGGGCCTGGCTGAAGCGCAAGGCGCTCGGGCGATGATCTGGCAGTCCGCACCCCTGCTGGCGGGCGTGCTGGCCGTGGCGCTGGTGACGGCTCCGGCACTGGGGCAATGGTCGCCACGCATCCTGTGGAACAGCACCGCGAGCGTGCCGGTCGGGCTCTACTGGCTGGAACCCGTCGACCGTGTCGCCATCGGCGATCTGGTCGCGGTCCAGCCGCCCGAGGGGCTCGTACATTTCCTCGCCGAACGCGGGTATCTGCCGCAGGGCGTGCCGCTTCTGAAACATGTGGTGGCCTTGCCGGGCGCTGAGGTCTGCCGCGACGGGGCGGTGATCCGCATCAATGGTCAGGTGCTTGGCCTTGCGGCAGCGCGCGACCGCCTCGGCCGAGCCTTGCCGGATTGGCAGGGCTGCCACCAGCTGGCCGTGGGTGAGGTGTTCCTGATGAACCCCGCCGTCCCGGACAGCCTCGACGGGCGGTATTTCGGCCCGCTGCCCCTTGGCGCAATCACCGCGCGGCTGCAGCCGATCTGGATCCCACGCGCCCATTCCGCGCCGCCCGGCCCAACGGACCGCGCGCCCTGAGCGCTCCATCATCACCCCCTCAACCGCAACCGAAAGGACCCGACCCATGCCCCAGATCGGCGAATTCACCCGCAGCAAATCCGGCTTTGCCGGGCATATCCGCACCCTGACCCTGGATCTCGATGTGACCCTCGTGCCCATCGATCCGGGCGAGGCAGAGAACGCCCCCGATCACCGCCTCTTCCATGGCGACGGCGATCTGGCCCGCGAGATCGGCGCAGCCTGGACGCGCAGCGGCGAGAAGGCGGGCGAATATCTCTCGGTTCTGATCGAGGACCCGATGCTCGCCCAGCCGATCCGCGCGAACCTCTTTCGCAACGGCGACAGTTCGGTCTGGTCGCTGCAATGGAGCCGCCCGCCAAAGCGCGACGGGCGGGACTGAGCCATGCCGCGATCATCCCCTTCGCGCGCCACCGCGCTGGCGCTCTCAATCCTTTCCGGGCTGCTCGTCACCGGGCTGCCCGCGGCGCCCGCGCTGGCGGAAACCCCGCCGCCCGCGCAGATTACGGCCCACGATCCCCATGCCGCCGCCATCGCCGAGGCCGCCGCGCGTTTCGCCATCCCCGAGCTCTGGATACGCGCCGTGATCGCGGTCGAAAGCGCGGGCGATCCGCGCGCGGTCAGTCACGCCGGGGCGATGGGGCTGATGCAGGTCATGCCCGGCACCTGGGCCGCGCTGCGCCAGCAGCACGGGCTGGGAGACGACCCGTTCGACCCGCGCGACAACATCCTCGCGGGCACCGCCTATCTGCGCGCGATGCTGGATCGCTACGGCAATACCGGTGCAATGCTTGCGGCCTATAATGCGGGGCCCGGGCGCTATGATGCCTATCTGCAGACCGGCCGCCCGCTGCCTGCCGAAACCCGCGCCTATGTTGCGATGCTGGTCCCCCGATTGGGCGGCGGCGCACCCCCGATCCGGCGACCTTCCGCCCCCGATTGGCGTGAGGCCGGGCTTTTCGTCGGCATCCCGGCTGCAGCGCCTCCGCAGGCCGAGGGCGATCCGGACGCGCCCGCGCCGCACAGCGAAACCCTCAGCCCGGCCCCCGCATCGGCGCTCTTCGTGCCGCGCGCGGGTGCGGAGGCCGCCCCATGACCCGGATCGCAGGCGGGCGCGCGCTGGCGGGCAATGGCGGGCAAGCGGCGGCAGGGCGGGCCGGAACGGGAAGCGGGAAGGGAGGAGGGCAAGATAAAAGGCCCTGCCACGAATGCCGCAAGTCCCTGACGGGACTGGCGGATTCGCGTGCAGGCCGGTCGGTCGGGTGCAGGGTTTCCGAAATTCCCATCGGATTTCAAAGGTCCGGCATGCACAGCGGCGCCGAGCAGCCCCTGAAGGCCGCGCCATGACCGAACGCGACAGCGATTTCCGCATCCGCCCCGGCAAGCCCCGCGA
>JAFIEG010000091.1 GCA_020832665.1 Pararhodobacter sp.
GGGGCCCCGCGGCCTGGGCCCACCGGGGGGGGCGGGCGCCCCCGCGGCGGGCGCACGCGGGGGGGCGCGGCCCAAGCTCGGACAAGCCCCGCAAGGGGCGCCGGCCGGGCGCGGGAGCACCCCATTGCACCTGCGGTTGCCGGGCCCGCTCAGCCCGCCGCTTCGCCGCGCGCCGCGCGCAGGTTGCGCGCCAGCAGGTCCATGGCCGCCATGCGCACCGCCACGCCCATCTCCACCTGCTCCTGGATCACCGAGCGGTTGATGTCGTCGGCGATCAGCCCGTCGATCTCGACGCCGCGATTCATCGGCCCCGGATGCATGACGATCGCATCGGGTTTCGCGCAGGCCAGCTTCTCGGCATCGAGCCCGAAGCGGTGGAAAAACTCGCGCTCCGAGGGGATGAAGGCGCCGTCCATGCGCTCTTTCTGCAACCGCAGCATCATCACCACATCGGCGCCTTCCAGCCCGGCGCGCATGTCCTCGAAGATTTCGCAGCCGAAATCGGCCACGCCCGCGGGCATCAGCGTCGGCGGGCCGATCAGCCGCACCCGGTTTTCCATCTTTCCAAGCAAGATCAGGTTCGACCGCGCCACCCGGCTATGCGCGATATCGCCGCAGATGGCCACCGTCAGCCGGTGCAGCCGGCCCTTGGCGCGGCGGATGGTAAGCGCGTCGAGCAGCGCCTGGGTGGGGTGCTCGTGGCGCCCGTCGCCGGCATTGATCACCGCGCCGTTCACCTTCTCGGCCAGCAGGTTAACCGCCCCCGAGGCCGGGTGGCGCATGACCAGCAGATCGGGATGCATGGCGTTGAGGGTCAGCGCGGTGTCGATGAGCGTCTCGCCCTTCTTCAGGCTCGACTGCGCCATCGCCATGTTCATCACATCCGCGCCCAGCCGCTTGCCGGCCAGCTCGAAACTGGCCTGGGTGCGGGTCGAGGCCTCGAAGAACATGTTGATCTGGGTCAACCCGGCCAGCACCTCGGCATGCTTGCTGGTCGAGCGGTTGAGCGCGACATAGTGATCGGCCAGATCGAGCAGCGCGGTAATCTCGTCCGGATGCAGGGGCTCGATACCCAGCAGGTGGCGTTGGGTGAAACTCATCTGCGTGACCTTTGCTGCTGCCGGGCGGTGGCGTGCTTGCGGTATAGAAAGCCTGCGCCCGCCGGGCAAGCATCGGGGCGGGAAAGTTTGCGATTGTTCCCCCTCTTGTGCCCCCCTTGTGCCGCGCCGCGCGCCGGTGTTGACTATGCGCGAAACAGCGGCACCAGGGCCGCGAGGGAGGGATGATGAAAGCAGCCATCTGCCGCGCCTTCGGCGCGCCGCTTGAAATCGCCGAGGTGGCGCTGCGCGCGCCGGGGCCGGATGAATTGCGCGTCAGGGTCGAGGCCTGCGCCGTCTGCCATTCCGACATCCTTTATGCCGAGGGTGCCTGGGGCGGGCATCTGCCTGCGGTCTATGGCCACGAGGCGGCGGGCAGGGTGGTCGAGGCGGGGGCGGGCGTGAAGGGTTTCGAGCAAGGCGAGCGGGTGATCGTGACGCTGTTGCGCGCCTGCGGGCATTGCCGCGCCTGCCTGAACGCGCGCCCCTTCCAGTGCGAGACGAAGTACGACCGCGTCGGCCAGAGCCCGCTTTCCCTGCCCGATGGCACGGTGGTCGAGCACGGGCTGTCCACCGGCGCCTTCGCCGAGGAGGTGGTGGTGCATGCCAGCCAGGTGGTGCCGGTGCCCGAGGGGCTGGGCGCCGAGGCGGCGGCGCTTCTGGCCTGCGGGGTTATCACCGGCACCGGGGCGGTGTTCAACAGCGCCGGGCTGAAGCCGGGCGAAAGCGCGGTGGTGATCGGCGCCGGCGGGGTGGGGCTCAACACCATCCAGGCCTGCCGCATCGCCGGCGCCAGCCGCATCATCGCAATCGACCTGTCCGACGAGAAGCTGGCCGATGCGCTGGCCTTCGGCGCCACCGATGCGCTGCGCGCCGACACGCCCAAGCTGCGCCGCGCGGTGATGGCGCGCAATGACGGGCGGCTGGCCGATCATGTCTTTGTCGCCGTCGGCGCCATCGCCGCCTACCAGGATGCGCCCAAGCTGGCCGCGCCCTGCGGCAGCGTGGTCATGGTGGGCATGCCACCCACGGGGGCCACCATGTCGTTCGAGCCGGCGATCATGGCCGCCACCAGCCAGCGCTTCATCGGCTCGCAGATGGGCTCGACGGTGCTGGCGCGCGATATCCCGGTGCTGGCGGCCTGGCATGCCCAGGGGCGGCTTAAGCTGGACGAGCTGGTTTCCAACCGCTACCCGCTCGAACGCATCAACGAGGCCATCGCCGAGGCGAAATCGGGCCGGGTCCGGCGCAATGTCATCGTCTTCGATGGCTGATGCCGGGCGGCTTGTGATACGGGGGAAAAAAGCGCCCGCAAGCCACGCTCCCACCCACCCACCCCGCGCGGCTTGCGGGCGCTTGCCGCCACGGCGAAAGCGCAGGCGCGGGACATGGCCGCCGGTTGCGCGCGCGGATCAGCCGGCAACGCCATTACCCATCGTCAAAGGCGCCGTCCCAGGCATAGCCGGCAAAGAGCATCTCCTGCCCGCCCGATGCGCGATAGAAGGCGCGCGCCTTGCGGTTGCCGGTTTCGGTTCCCAGCCAGACCCCCTTGCAGCCGACGGCGCGCGCGCGTTCGATCAGCGCCTCCAGCACCGCCCGGCCAAAGCCGCGCAGCCTGTGGCTTTCGCGCGTGCCCAATTGGTTGATGAACATCGCCGGCGGCTTGTCGGGGTGCAAAAGCACCGTGCCCGAGGCAAAGGCCACCGCCTGGCCCCCTTCATAGGCCAGCACCAGATGGTTGAGCGGGCTTTCCAGAAAAGCCCGCGCCTGGCCCGCATCGAGCGGCTTGTCGAACAGCCCCGGCGCCACCGCCATGACCATTGCCAGATCACCCGCGCCTGGGTGGCGGATATCAATGCCTGTCGTCATGAGGGGAGCATGCCATGAAGTTGCTTGATCTGGAAATCTTCGTCATCGGCACGCCGCCGCCGGGCTGGGGCGGGCGCTACTGGATTATGGTGAAGCTGACCACCGCCTGCGGGGTCAGCGGCTATGGCGAGGTCTATGCCGCCTCGGTCGGCCCGGCGGCGATGCGCGCGGTGATCGAGGATGTCTTTGCCCGCCACATGCAGGGCGAGAGCCCCGAGAATGTCGAGCTGATGTTCCGCCGCGCCTATTCCGCGGGCTTCACCCAGCGCCCCGATCTGACCGTGATGGGCGCCTTCTCGGGGCTGGAGATTGCCTGCTGGGACATTCTGGGCAAGGCCCGCGATCGCCCGGTCTGGGCGCTACTGGGCGGGCGCATGAACGAGCGCATCCGCGCCTATACCTATCTCTACCCCTTGCCCGGCCATGACAAAAAGGAATTCTGGGCCAGCCCCGAGATGAATGCCGAGGCCGCGCTTGATGCCGTTGCGCGCGGCTTCACCGCCATCAAGCTCGACCCGGCGGGCCCTTACACCATTCGCGGCGGGCACCAGCCGGCGCTGTGGGATATCGATCTTTCGTTGCGCATGCTGGCGGCGATCCGCAAGGCGGTGGGCAACCGCGCCGATATCCTGTTCGGCACGCATGGCCAGTTCACGCCGGCAGGCGCCATCAGGCTGGGCGCGGCGATCGAGCCCTTCCAGCCGCTATGGTATGAAGAGCCGATCCCGCCCGACAATCTGCTGGATTTCGCGCAGGTGGCGCAGGCGGTGCGCATCCCCGTTGCCACCGGCGAGCGGATGACCACCAAGGCCGAGTTCGGCACGCTCTTGCGCGCCGGCGGGGCATCAATCCTGCAGCCGGCGACCGGGCGTTCGGGCGGGCTGTGGGAGACGAAGAAGATCGCTGCCCTGGCCGAGGCCTTCGGCGCGCAGGTGGCGCCGCATCTTTATGCCGGGCCGGTGGAATGGGCGGCGAACATCCATCTGGCGGTGACGCTGCCAAACCTGCTGATGGTCGAATCCATCCAGGAGGGCGGCGAATTCCATTTGCCGCTGATCGGTCATGCGATCCGGGTGGAAGAGGGCCATATCTGCCCGCCCGAGGCGCCTGGGCTGGGCATTGTCTTCGACGAGGCGCTGGCACGCGCACATCCCTATGACGGCACCGCGCTGCACCTGCAGATGCAGGAGGCGCCCCTGGGCCATGACGGCATCAACAACTTCGCCGGCGGCGCGCCGCGCGACTGATCCATCCAGGGCGCGCCGGCCCGCAAGCGGCTGGTTGCATTGCCCTCGATGACGGGTTGTGCTCGGCGCGGACGGCCCCGGAAGGTGAATAAACCAGTTGCAATTGTGTCCATGTCGCGTTTGGATGTTCACATGTCGCAATCGGTTGCACGGGTTGCCTGTTTTGCAGGCGCTATGTTTCCGAAGTGCCCCACTTGGCATCAATGCCGGGACAGAAGGGCTGGAACACAACCACAGGGAGTATGCCATGATTACGCTTCGAGACGCGAAAACCCCCATTCACCCCGCCGCGCAGATGTATGCGCGCGAATGCCGCGAGGGCAAGCTCAGCCGCCGCGAATTCCTCACCCGCGCCACGGCGCTGGGGGTGGCGGCGCCGGCGGCCTATGGGCTGATCGGGCTGGCTGCGCCGCAGGCGCGCGCCGACACCCCGCAGATGGGCGGCTCGCTGCGCATGCAGATGGACATCAAGGCCCAGCGCGACCCGCGCACATGGGATTGGTCGGAACTGGCCAATGTCTGCCGCGGCTGGCTGGAATACCTGGTGGAGTATAACCGCGACGGCACCGTCACCCCGGTTCTGCTGGAAAGCTGGGAAGCCAGCGACGATGCCACCGAATACACTCTTAATGTGCGCCCCGGCGTGAAGTGGAACAATGGCGACGATTTCACCGCCGAGCATGTGGCGCACAATATCCGGCGCTGGGCCGATGCCTCGGTCGAGGGCAATTCGATGGCCGGTCGCATGGGCACCCTTTCCGAGGACGGGCAGTTGCGCGAGGGTGCCATCGAGATCATTGATGATCTGACGCTCAAGCTGCATCTGTCGGCGCCAGATATCGCCGTGGTCGTCAACATGAGCGATTATCCGGCCGCCGTGGTGCACCCCTCCTTCACCGGCGATGATCCGGTTGCCAACCCAATCGGCACCGGCCCCTACCGCCCGGTAAGCTACGATACCGGCATTGGCGCCATGATCGAGCGCAACCCTGACCATAGCTGGTGGAACGAGGGCAATGGCGCCTGGCTCGACCGGATCGAGTTCATCGATCTGGGTACCGACCCCTCGGCCTGGGTGGCGGCGGCAGAATCGGGCGAGATCGACCTGCTCTACCAGACGACCAACGATTTCCTTGAAATCTTCGATTCCATCGGTTGGCAGCGCACCGAGGCGGTCACCGCCTCCACCATCGCCGTGCGTTTCAACCAGACGCAGCCGCCCTATGACAATGTCAATGTACGCCGGGCGCTGCAGATGGCGGTGGACAACGAGATCGTGCTGGAGCTTGGCTACAACGATCTGGGCGAGGTGGCCGAGAACCACCATGTCAGCCCGCTTCACCCCGAATATGCCGAGATGCCGCCCCCCGAATGGGACCCGGAACAGGCCCGCGCCATGATCGAAGCCGAGGGGCTGGGCGATTACGAGTTCGAACTGATCTCGATCGATGACAACTGGCAGGCGGCGACCTGCGACACGGTGGCGGCCGAGATTCGCGATGCCGGCATCAATATCCGCCGCACCATCCTGCCCGGCGCCACCTTCTGGAACGACTGGACGGGCTATCCCTTCTCGTCCACCGAGTGGAACATGCGCCCGCTCGGCGTGCAGGTGCTCAACCTCGCCTATCGCTCGGGCGTGGCCTGGAATGAGACCGGCTTTGCCAATGAAGAGTTCGACCGCCTGCTCGCTCAGGCCGACGGTATCCCCGATGCCGACGAGCGCCGCGAGGTGATGCTGCAACTCCAGCAGATCCTGCGCGACGAGGGCGTATTGATCCAGCCCTATTGGCGCTCGCTCTTCCGCCATGTGCGCAGCGGCGTCCACGGCGCCGAGATGCACCCCACCTTCGAGGTGCGTTACCAGCATTACTGGCTGACTTAAGCTGCATGCTGCCGGGCGGGGCCATCCCCCGCCCGGCAGGTTTGACCGACTGCCTTCCGGCCCGGCCATCCTGCCCCTGCATCTGCGACAGGCGCGCTTTTCCCTTGTCGCTGACGCACAGTCCGAGGAGCCGCCATGCTGCTTTTCCTATTGCGCCGCGTCGGCGTGATGCTGGCCACGGCATTGTGCCTGACCTTCGTCGTCTTCTACCTGACAAACCTGCCCGCCAAGCTGGAAACGCTGGCCAAGACCCAGGCCGGCGCGCGCATGACCGATGCCGAGGTGCAAAGCTGGCTGGTGCGCAACGGCTATGACCAGCCGATGCTTGTGCGCTACGGCGAATGGCTGGGCGTGCTGCCGGGCTGGACGCGCGAAGAGGACGACGGCACCATGCGCGGGCGCTGCATTGCGCGCGTGGACGACCCGGCCGCGGCCCCCGACCGCTGCGGCATCCTGCAAGGCTATCTCGGCCATTCCACCCGCTTTCGCGCGCCGGTTTCCGATGTGATCAGTGCCCGGCTGGGGGCAACGGGCTGGCTCATGCTATGGGTGGTCATCGTGATGGTGCCGATGGCACTGATCGTCGGCATTCTGGCCGGCATGCGCGAGGGCTCGCGAACCGACCGCTCGCTATCGACCTTTGCCATCGCCTCGACGGCGACGCCAGAATACGTCTCGGGGGTGATTTTCATCGCGCTCTTCGCCTCGACCGTGGTCGGGGTCTCGCCGCTGCTCAGTAGTATCGGGCTCTTACCCGAGAACACGGCGCTCTTTCAGGGCAATGCCCGCTCAGCGCTCGAACGCATCACCTTCTGGAACTTCACCCTGCCGGTGATGACCATCGCTCTATACGGCATGGGCTATATTGCGCGCATCACGCGCGCCTCGATGACCGAGGTGATGACCCAGCAATATATCCGCACCGCGCGGCTCAAGGGGGTCAGCTTTTCCAATATCGTGCTGAAACATGCGCTCAGAAACGCGCTCATCGCCCCCTTCACGGTGATCATGCTGCAAATTCCCTGGCTGTTGAACGGGGTTGTCGTGGTCGAGGTGCTGTTCTCCTATCCCGGCTTCGGTTGGGTGTTGTTCGAGGCGGCGGTGAACAACGACATCGAGCTTCTGCTCGCCGCCTCGATGGTGGCGGTGGTGGTGGTTCTGCTGACACAGCTGATATCCGATATCGGCTATGTCTTCCTGAACCCCCGCATCCGGATTTCCTGAGGAGGGCTGACGCATGGAACCCCTGAGCTGGTTCGATATCATCGGCCGAATCCTTTGGCAGTTCATGCCGGTCTGGATCGCCTTGGTGCTGACCTTCGCGCTGTCCATCACCTACCGGCGCAAGCTCGGCCTCTATGGCAAGCTGTTCGATTCGCGCATCGGCATGGTCGGCTTCGCCATCGTCGCCTTCTGGCTTTTTACGGCGCTGTTTGCCGATTTCATCGCCACCCATGACCCGCTCGCCCAGGGCCGGGGCATGCGCAACGCCTGGCCGGGCGATCCGATGCGCCGCGCGGCCGAGGGCGCCTATGAATACTACCTGCTGGGCGGTGACACCCGCGCGCGCGACATCTTCTCGCGCGCGGTGATGGGCGCGCGCGAGGTGCTGATGATCGCGCCTTTTGCCGCGATGATCTCGTTCATGATCGGCATCTCGCTGGGCCTGCCGGCGGGCTATATCGGCGGCAGGCTCGATACCGGGCTGACCTTCGTGGCGAATCTCGTGCTGGCCTTCCCGGTCATCTTGCTGTTCTTCCTGCTGGTGGCGCCGGAAATCCAGGCCACCGCCATACCCACGGTCATGGCGGGCGTTCTGTTCGTGGTGCCGGTGCTGTTCTTCATGGTGCTGTTCAACAGCCGCTACTATATTCAACCGTTCAAGCGAAACATCTATGTTGGCCTGGTGCTCATCTTTGGCTTCTGGGCCTATTCGGGGCTGGCCTTCAATGCCGATCCGCTGGGCTTCTGGGGCATGTCGCCCAACATGCTGAATGTTTTCGTGGCGGTGGTCTTCGTCAATGCGCCGACGGTCTTTCGTATCGTGCGCGGCATCACCATGGACATCAAGACCCGCGACTATGTCGCCGCCGCCCAGACCCGTGGCGAGGGGCCGTGGTACATCATGCTGTGGGAGATCCTGCCCAATGCGCGCGGGCCGCTGATCGTCGATTTCTGCCTGCGCATCGGCTACACCACCATCCTGCTGGGCACGCTGGGCTTCTTCGGCCTTGGCGTGTCGCCCGAAAGCCCCGACTGGGGTTCAACCATCAATGACGGCCGCTCGGTCCTGCGCAGCCATCCGCATCTGGCGCTGGTGCCGGCACTGTCGCTGATGTCGCTGGTGCTGGGGTTGAACCTGCTCGCCGACGGGTTGCGAGAAGAAAGCCTGAAGGACTGATGCTGCCAGATCAGAACATGCCGAACAGGAACAGAAGGACGATGATGCTGAACGGCACTCCAAGTAGCCAAAGAATGATCGGCATGAAAAATCTCCATTTTTTTCTGGTTGCTTACTGACATAACGCCGGAGCCGGCTAAGGGTTCCGTTCGGGCATCGCGTGGTGCCGCGCCGTACACCCGCTGAAGGAGGCCGTCATGACTGACTGGGACCCGTCTCAACCCATCCTCGAGATCGAAAACCTTTCGATCAGCTTCTTCACCCGCCTGCGCGAAATCCCGGCGGTGATGGATTTCTCCTGCACCGTCATGCCCGGCGAGGCGATGGGGCTGGTGGGCGAGTCGGGCTGCGGCAAATCCACCGTGGCGCTGGCGGTGATGCGCGATCTGGGCGTCAACGGGCGCATCGTCGAGGGTTCGATCCGCTTCAAGGGCCGCGATCTCACCAATATGGGCCCCGAGGAGTTGCGCAGGATCCGCGGCTCGGAAATCGCGATGATCTACCAGGAGCCGATGGCCAGCCTCAACCCGGCGATGAAGGTCGGCCGGCAGCTGATGGAAGTGCCGATCATCCATCAGGGCATGGGCCAGCGCGAGGCGCGCGCGCTGGCGCGCCAGCTTGTCGCTGATGTGCGCCTGCCCGATCCCGACCGCATTCTCGATGCCTATCCGCACCAGCTTTCGGGCGGCCAGCAGCAGCGCATAGTCATCGCCATGGCGCTGATGTCCAAGCCTGCGCTTCTGATTCTCGACGAGCCCACCACCGCGCTCGATGTCACCGTCGAGGCCGGTATAGTCGACCTTGTCAATGAATTGGCCGAAAAGACCGGCACCTCGATGCTGTTCATCAGCCACAATCTCGGCCTGGTGCGCGAGGTGTGCAACCGCATCACGGTGATGTATTCGGGCGAGGCGGTCGAGACCGGCAATATCGACGATGTCTTCAACCGCATGCGCCACCCCTACACGCAGGCGCTTTTTCGGGCCATCCCGCTGCCCGGTGCCGACAAGAACGCGCGTCCCCTGCGCGCCATCCCGGGCAATTTCCCGTTGCCGCATGAGCGCCCGGATGGCTGCAATTTCGGCCCCCGCTGCGACTATTTCCAGAAAGGGCGCTGCGACAGTGCCGAGATCGCCATGCTGCCGGTCGAGGGCGACGACCGCCACGACACGCGCTGCCTGCGCCCCACAGAGATCGACTGGGACGCGCCCTGGAAGGCCAGCGCCAGCACCGAGAAATCCGAAATCGGCGAGGTCGTGCTGCGCATGGAGGATGTGCGCAAATACTACGAAGTGGCTGCCTCGTCGCTGTTCTCGGGCGGGGATACCAAGGTGGTGAAGGCCAACGAGACGCTGAGCTTCGAGGCCCGCGCCGGCGAGACGCTGGCCATCGTCGGCGAATCGGGCTGCGGCAAATCGACCTTCGCCAAGGTGCTGATGGGGCTTGAGACGGCGACGGCGGGCAAGATCAGACTGTTCGACGAAAATGTGCAGTCCACCCCCATCCAGCAGCGCAATGCCGATACCGTATCGACGCTGCAGATGGTGTTCCAGAATCCCTTCGACACGCTAAACCCGTCGATGACCGTGGGCAGGCAGATCATCCGCGCGCTTGAAATCTTCGGTGTGGGCAAGAACGACCGCGAGCGCCACCAGCGCATGCTGGAACTGCTCGATCTGGTGAAGCTGCCGCGCGAATTCGGCGATCGCATGCCGCGCCAGCTTTCCGGCGGGCAGAAGCAGCGCGTGGGCATCGCGCGCGCCTTTGCCGGTGACGCCAAGGTGGTGATCGCCGACGAGCCGGTTTCGGCGCTCGATGTCTCGGTGCAGGCCGCCGTGACCGAGCTGCTGATGGATATCCAGCGCAAGAACCACACCACGCTCTTGTTCATCAGCCACGATCTGTCGATCGTGCGCTACCTGTCGGACAGGGTGATGGTGATGTATCTGGGCCATGTGGTGGAGATCGGCACCACCGATCAGGTTTTCGCGCCCCCCTATCACCCTTATACCGAGGCGCTGCTCTCGGCGGTGCCGATCGCCGACACAAGGGTGAGCAAGCGGCGCATCGTGCTTGAGGGCGACATTCCCTCGGCGATGAACCCGCCATCGGGTTGCCCGTTCCAGACTCGCTGCAAGTGGAAGGGCGAGGTGGGCGGCAATCTGTGCGAGACCGAGGTGCCGCCGATGGTCGATCTTCAGGGCGGGCACCAGATCAAGTGCCATCTTTCGCGCAGCCAGCTGGCGGCGATGGAGCCGGTGTTCCGCTTTCCGGCAGAAGCGGCGGAATAGCGGCCAGCCGGGGCAGGGGGGCGCTGCCCCCCGTCCGCCTGGCGGCGGACTCCCCCCGGCGTATTTGGGGCAAGATGAAGAGAAAAGGGCCGCATCCGGGGCTTGCCTTGGCTGGCGCGGCGCGATTTGATGGGCCGCGCCGGGACAGGGGGGCCGGGGCAGGGGGCAGGCATGCGCTATTCGGGGTTGCGGGTATTCACGCAGGGTCTTTTCGGCAATCGCGGCTGGAAGCCCCATTGGCGCAAGCCCGATCTGAAGCCGGAATATGATGCCATCATCATCGGCGGTGGCGGGCATGGCTTGGCAACAGCCTATTACCTGGCCAAGAATCACGGGTTGAGCAACATTGCCGTGCTGGAGAAGGGCTGGCTGGGCGGCGGCAATATCGGGCGCAACACCACCATCGTGCGCGCCAATTACTTCCTGCCCGGCAATTCGGAGTTCTATTCCTTCTCGCTGAAGCTGTGGGAATGGCTGGAGATGGAGCTGAACTACAATGTCATGCATTCGCAGCGCGGGCTGATCAACCTGTTCCATTCCGACGGCCAGCGCGATGCCTTTGCCCGGCGCGGCAACGCCATGCTGGCGCAGGGCGATGATGCAGTGCTGCTGGATCGCGAGGGGGTGCGCGAGAAGCTGCCCTGGCTGGATTTCGAGCAGGCGCGTTTTCCCATCTATGGCGGGCTTTACCATCCGCGCGGGGGCACGGCGCGCCATGATGCCGTGGCCTGGGGCTATGCGCGCGCCGCCGATCGCCGCGGTGTGGATCTGATCGAGAATTGCGAGGTCACCGGCATCGATATCGAGGGCGGGCGCGTGCGCGGCGTGCAGACCACGCGCGGCGCCATCCGCGCACCCAAGGTGGGCATCGTGGTGGCCGGGCGCTCAAGCCAGGTGTCGGCGATGGCCGGGCTGCGCCTGCCCATCGAGAGCCATGTGCTGCAGGCCTTCGTCACCGAGGGGCTGAAGCCGGTGATCGACCATGTGATCAGCTTCGGCATGGGGCATTTCTATATCAGCCAGTCCGACAAGGGCGGGCTGGTATTCGGCGGTGATCTGGATTTCTACGCCTCCTATGCCGCGCGCGGCAATCTGCCCATGGTCGAGCATGTGATGGAGGCGGGCATGACCCTGATGCCGATGATCGGGCGCGCCAAGGTTTTGCGAAGCTGGGGCGGGATCATGGACATGTCGCCCGACGGCTCGCCGATCATCGACCGCACGCCCGTCGAGGGGCTGTATCTGAATTGCGGCTGGAACTATGGCGGCTTCAAGGCGGTGCCGGCCTCGGGCTGGTGCCTGGCGCATCTGATGGCCACCGACCGACCGCATGAGGTGGCTTCGCGCTTCCGGCTGGACAGGTTTCGCACCGGGCATGGCATCATGGACGAGGAGGGCACCGGTGCGCAGCATAATCTGCACTGATTTGCCGGCGATGGCTCTGGCCGTGCCGGCCCGGCCGTCCGGCTATGGAATGCGCCTTGCGGCCGCGCTGCTGACGGGTCTGTGCCTATCCGGCCCGGCTTCGGCGCAGCTGTCCGATGGCGGGTGCTACCTCTTTGAATGCGATGACGCCTGCGCCGCGCAGGATGGCGCGAACGGGGTGGCGGCGCTGTCGATACGCTTCAGTCGCCTGACGCCTTGGGAGCGCGAAAACAAGGTCACCAGCCGGCATGTGCAGATTGCGGCACTCATGGCCGATCGCGGGCAGGGGCTGCGCGACGGGGTGGCGGGCAAGCGACTGACGCAGACAGCCTTTTGCCGCGCCGAGACGATGAGTTGCTGGACCGGGGGCAATACCGCGTCCTTCACGTTGGAAATGGGCACCGAGGGGCGGCTGTTCATCGAAACCACGCATTTCCCGCTTGCCGATTTCGGCGAAAGCGACCTTGAAAGCGACCTGACGCCAAATCGTGGCCAACCGGCGCGGTTTACCTTGCTTCTGGCTGCTGTCGGCACCTGCCCGCTGGAGTAGTTCATGCGCCTTTCCTGCCCTTGCTGTGGCCTGCGCGACCGGCGCGAATTTACCTATTACGGCCACGAGACCTTTCTGCACCGCCCTGCTCCGGACGCGGGCGCGCGGTCCTGGGATGATTACCTGCACAACCGCGACAACCCCGCCGGGCCCACGCGCGATCTGTGGTATCACGACCCCTGCGGAAGCTGGGTGCTGGTGAGCCGCGACACGCTCTCCCATGCGGTGACGGGCAGCGAGCCGGTGGCGGGGGTGGGGGGCACGTCATGAGGGGCGGCTGGCGCATACCGGGGCGCGGCGCCTCGATCGACCGCAGCCGGCGCCTGCGGTTTCGCTTCGACGGGCGCGAATGCGAGGGGTTCGCGGGCGATACGCTGGCCTCGGCGCTGATGGCCTCGGGGCAGCGGGTGTTGGCGCGCTCGTTCAAGTATCATCGCCCGCGCGGGGTGATGAGCGCGGGTTCGGAAGAGCCCAATGCGCTGGTCGAGGTGATCGAGGGCGCGCAGCGCACGCCCAACACACGCGCCACCATGCAGGAGTTGTTCGCGGGCCTGGAGGCACGCAGCCAGAACCGCTGGCCCTCGCTGCGCTTCGATGCGTTGGCGGTGAACGACCTGTTCGCGCCCTTTCTCGGTGCGGGGTTCTACTACAAGACCTTCATGTGGCCGCGCCGCTTCTGGGAGCGGGTTTATGAGCCGCTGATCCGTCGTGCCGCCGGTCTTGGCAGCCTGTCGGGCCTTCATGACGAGGGGCGCTACGAGAAGGCCTTCGCGCATTGCGACCTGCTGGTAATCGGCTCGGGCCCGGCGGGGCTGATGGCGGCGCTGCGCGCGGGGCGCGCCGGGGCCGATGTCATCCTCGCCGAGGAAGACCGCGAGCCGGGCGGACGGCTTCTGGCCGATCTGCCCGAGATCGGCGGGCAGGGGGCGCGCGACTGGCTGGCCGGCGTGCTGGGCGAGCTGCGCGCCATGCCCAATGTCCGGATCATGGCCCGCAGCACGGTCACCGGCGCCTATGATGGCGGTGTATTCGGCGCGCTGGAACGGGTGGGGCTGCATCTGCCCAGCCCGGGCGATGTGCCGTTTGAGTGCTTCTGGCGCATCACCGCGAAGCGCGCGATCCTCGCCGCCGGGGCGCTGGAGCGGCCCATCGCGCATCCGGGCAATGACCGGCCCGGGGTGATGCTGGCCTCGGCGATACCGTCCTATGTCAACCGCTGGGGCGTGGCGCCGGGGCGGCGTGTGGCGATCTTCGGCAACAATGACGGGGCGCTGGCCACCGCGCGGACGCTGAATGCGGCCGGGGTCGAGGTGGCGGCCTATGTCGATGCGCGCGAGGGTATCGGCGTGACCGAGGAGTTCCCCGTCTACCCGGGCGCGCAGGTGGTGGCCACGCACGGGCGGCTGGGGCTGCGCGAGGTGGCGGTGCGCCATGCCGGCGGTATCAGCGTGATCGAGGCTGATGCGCTGGGCCTGTCGGGCGGCTGGAACCCGACGCTGCATCTGGCCTGCCACATGAACGGGCGGCCGGAATGGGATGAGGGTATCAAGGCCTTCGTGCCGCGCCCTGACATGGTGCCGGGGCTGGAGGCCGCAGGCGCGGCGACGGGGCGGTTCTCCACCGCCGAGTGCCTCGCCGACGGGGCGCGCGCGGCGGCGCTGGCGCTGGCCGATCTGGGGCTGATGGTGCCCGATTTGGATGTGCCCGCCGCCGAGGACCGCCCCTATGGCATCGCGCCGCTATGGGCGGTCGATGCCGGCGGGCGCGCCTGGCTCGATTTCGCCAATGACGTCACCACCAAGGATGTGGCGCTGGCCGCGCGCGAGGGTTTCGCCTCGGTCGAGCACATGAAGCGCTACACCACGCAGGGCATGGCCCCCGATCAGGGCAAGAACTCGAACATGGCCGCACTCGCCGTGCTGGCCGAGGCCACCGGGCAGGGCATCCAGGCCACCGGCACCACCACCTTTCGCCCGCCTTTCGTGCCGGTGTCGATTGCGGCACTGGGCGCCGGCGCGCGCGGCAAGGGCTTTGCGCCCGAGCGCTTTACCAGTTCCGACACGCAAAGCCGCGAGATGGGCGCACCGATGATCGAGGCCGGGCTGTGGTATCGCCCCTCCTACTTCCCCCGCGCGGGGGAAACCACATGGCGCGAGAGCTGCGACCGCGAGGTGAAGATGGTGCGCGCCGCGGTGGGGGTGTGCGATGTCTCCACCCTGGGCAAGATCGAAGTGCAGGGCCCCGATGCCGCGCGGTTTCTCGATTTTGTCTATTGCAACACCATTTCCAGCCTGAAGCCCGGCCGCGTGCGCTACGGGCTGATGCTGCGCGAGGATGGCCATGTCATGGATGACGGCACCTGCGCGCG